>JAEYTN010000358.1 GCA_023433985.1 Pseudomonadota bacterium
GCCGGCTATTTCCTCCACTGGCACATCATCCGCTGGCTGCGCGACCACACGGCGGCCCGCTGGTACGACCTGGGCGGCACCGACGGCTTCCATGGCCTGCACCAGTTCAAGAAGGGCATGGTCGGCGAGCGCGGGGTCATTGCACCAGTCCCGCCGGTCGCCAACTACGCGGCGCGTCTCTGGCCACGCCTCATCGGCGAGGCGGCCTTTGCCGGCCGCGACCTCGCGCACCGGCTCGGCCGCCAGCTCGACCGGCTGCGCCCCGACCGCGCCAACCCGGATCAGCGTCGCGGCAGCGCCGAAGAGCGCGGGCGCGAGTGATGGACCTCCGCCAGCGCCTTCTGTCGCAATCGACCGTCATCTTTGCCGCCCGCGTCTTCGGCGCCGGGCTGATCTTCCTCGCCCAGGCGGCCATCGCCCGTTTCTGGGGCGCGCACGTGCTCGGCGAATACCTCCTCGTCATCGCCGCCGTGAACATCGTGGCGGTGATCATGCCGCTGGGCTTCGAGACGATCGGCACCTACTTCGCCGCCGAGTACCGGGCACAAGGCCAGGGCCGCCTGCTCGATGGCTTCATGTCACGTGCTTATGGGCACGTGCTGGTCACCGGGGCCCTCATCACCACCTGTTGCTACCCGCTTACGAGCCTCTTGGGCGAGCCGGGCAGGGTGCTTGCCGCCCACTGGCTGCCGGCCTGCCTGATGGCCGTCGCCACGGCGGTGGTCTACTGCAACAGCGCGCTGCTGGTCGGGCTCAAGCGTCCGTTCGCCGGGTTCTTCGCCGATACCGTCTTCCGCCCGCTGCTGATCGTCGCCTGCTTCGCCATCGCCGGCCTCGCCTCCGGCGCCGAGGCGCAACTGGGCGAGCTGATCTGGCTCCTCGCTCTCGGCTTCGCGGCGATTGCCGCCGGGCAGTCCTGGTGGGTACGCCGCGCCGCACTCGAGCTGCCGCGCGAGAAGGAGCCGCGCCCGGATGAATCCCGCCGCTGGTGGCGCTTCGCCCTGCCGTGGGTGGTGGTCGCGCTCGCCACCGATTTCTTCTTCGATATCGACCTGCTGCTGCTCGCCAACCTCCTCGATCGCGAGACGCTGGCTATCTTCGGGGTGCTCACGCGCGTTTTTTCGCTCGTCGCCTTCGGTGTTTCTGCCGTCTACGCCGTAACGATGCCGGACATCTTCGAGTCGAACGCGGTATCCGACCGGGCGGGCTTCCACCGTCAGGTCGGCGAGGCGAACCTTGTCGCCACCGCCATCTCGTTGCTGCTGTTCATAGCCGTGCTGCTTGGCGGTCCGCTGCTGATGGCCATCTTCGGCCCCGCTTTCGCCCAGGGCACCGTCCCGCTTGCCGTGCTCTGCCTCGCGCTCTGCGTCCGCTCGCTGTTCGGGCCCGCCGCGCTGGTCCTCTCCATCCACGATCGTCCCTACGCCACGCTTCCCGCCATCGGGCTCGGCATGGGAATATTGGTCGGCGCCAACGTCCTGCTGGTCCCGGCCCATGGGCTGATGGGCGCGGCGGTTGCGGCACTGGCCGCGCAGACCTTCTGGTCCGCCGCCATGTGGCTCACCGCGTGGCGCATCGCGGGAATTGACGTGTCGATCCTGCCGAAGCTCAGGGAATTGCGGACAGGGCGGCGGGCAAAGGCCTGACGGCTATCGCCCCAGCAGCATGTCCACCCGCGCCTTGAAGCGGGCGATGCGCCCCATGCTCATGCCGCGGTCATAGTCGTCGGTGACCTTGGTGTAGAACTTCTCCATCACCACGTAGTCCTGCCCGAAGATCTGCTGTCGCAGGAGCGCCGCCTGCTCGTACCCGTAGCGGCGGAGCAGCGCGAGCGCGACTTCGTTCTCCGGCCGCACCCAGGTGAAGGCCTTGTGAAACTTGCCGTTGTCCCAGTGCTCGTCGAACATGCGCATCCCGTGCAGCCCCAGCCGCGTCTGCCGGTGCGAGGGGAATATCCAGCTCCAGTAGCGGAAGATGGCGCCCGTCTCGGGGCCCGAGATCAGCCCGCCGCCCGGCTGCCCGTCGGCCGTCAGCACGATGACGTGGAACGGGTCCACGCGCTGCAGCGCCCGCAGGAAGCCCTTGGTCAGCCGCGCCTTCTCGTGCTCCTTGAACAGGTCATTGTAGTGGGGCGACTCGTCGATCACCGCCATCAGCTCGCGGTGGATGATGTCGAGGTCTGCGGGCGTAGCCGCGCGATAGCCGAGCTCCGGCATTGCTGCCTCCCAAATTCCCAGGTGCGGCATTGTCGCGCGAAACCGCCGCCAAAGCGTTTATGGCCAAGGTTTCCATAGGCCTAAGACATTGGCAGAGGTCTGCTTGCCCGCGCTTTCCGGCATGGGCTAGAACGGGTGGCAGCAACACCCGAAAACGGGGCAGGGAGATAGCACTACCATGAGCGACAACCTCGTGTTTGAGCCGAGCAAGGAGGCGCTTGAGCGCACCCTAACCACCGCCGCCCAGTACGAGGAGATGTACGCGCGCTCGATCTCGGACCCGAACGGCTTCTGGCGCGAGCACAGCCAGCGCATCGACTGGATCAAGCCGCCGACCATCATCAAGAACGCGACCTACAAGTATCCCGACGTCTCGATCAAATGGTTCGAGGACGGGGTGCTCAACATCTCGGCCAACTGCATCGACCGGCACCTGCCCGAGCGCGCCGACCAGACTGCGATCATCTGGGAGGGCGACACGCCCGGCACCGACAGCAAGGTCACCTACCGGCAACTGCACGAGCACGTCTGCCGCTTCGCCAACGTGCTGAAGGCGCAGGGCGTCAAGAAGGGCGACCGCGTCACCATCTACATGCCGATGGTGCCCGAGACGGCCTACGCCATGCTCGCCTGCGCCCGCATCGGCGCCGTGCACTCGGTGATCTTCGGCGGCTTCTCGCCCGATTCCATCGCCGGCCGCGTGAACGATTGCGAGAGCCGCATCATCATCACCACGGACGAGGGCCGTCGCGGCGGCAAACTGATCCCGCTCAAGAAGAACGTCGACGAGGCGCTGGCCAAGGCTCCCGGCGTCAACACCGTCATCGTCGTGAAGGTCACCGGCAACGAGGTGGCGATGCAGCCCGGCCGCGACGTCTGGTACCACGACGCCGCCGCCGGCGTTTCGGCCAACTGCCCGCCAGAGCCGATGAACGCCGAGGACCCGCTGTTCATCCTCTACACCTCGGGGTCCACCGGCAAGCCGAAAGGGGTCCTGCACACCACGGGGGGCTATCTCGTCTGGGTCTCGTTTACCCACGAGCGCGCCTTCGATTACCGCGACGGCGACATCTACTGGTGCACGGCCGATGTCGGCTGGGTCACCGGGCACAGCTACATCGTCTACGGGCCGCTCGCGAACGGCGCCACCACGCTGATGTTCGAAGGCGTGCCGAGCTATCCGGACGCCTCGCGCTTCTGGCAGGTGGTCGAGAAGCACAAGGTCAACACCTTCTACACCGCTCCCACCGCCATCCGGGCGCTTATGGGAGCGGGGGCGGAGTTCGTCGACAAGTACGAGATGCCGTCGCTGCGGCTCCTCGGTTCGGTCGGCGAGCCGATCAATCCGGAAGCCTGGCTCTGGTACCACAAGCATGTCGGCAAAGGCCGCTGCACGGTGATCGACACCTGGTGGCAGACCGAGACCGGCGGCTTCATGATCACACCGCTTCCCGGCGCCATCCCGACCAAGCCGGGCTCCGCCACCAAGCCGTTCTTCGGCATCGAGCCGATCGTGCTTTCGCCCGAAGGGCGGCTGCAGGAGCAGACCAAGGCCGAAGGGGTGCTCTGCATCGCCCAGAGCTGGCCGGGCCAGATGCGCACCGTCTATGGCGACCATGACCGCTTCGTGCAGACCTATTTCACCCAGTACAAGGGCTACTACTTCACCGGCGACGGCTGCCGTCGCGACGAGGACGGCTACTACTGGATCACCGGCCGCGTCGATGACGTGCTCAACGTCTCGGGCCACCGTATCGGCACCGCCGAGGTGGAGAGCGCGCTGGTGGCGCATCCGAAGGTGGCCGAGGCGGCTGTGGTCGGCTATCCGCACGATATCAAGGGGCAGGGCATCTACTGCTACGTCACCCTCATGGCGGGCGAGGCGGCGGACGACGCGCTCAAGGCCGAACTGCGCAACTGGGTCCGCAGGGAGATCGGCGCCATCGCCAGCCCTGACCTGATCCAGTTCGCCCCCGGCCTGCCCAAGACGCGCTCCGGCAAGATCATGCGCCGCATCCTGCGCAAAATCGCGGAGAACGACTACGGTGCGCTCGGCGACACGACGACCCTGGCCGATCCAGGCGTAGTGACGGACCTGATCGAGAACCGGCAGAACCGCTGACGGCGCTCACCACACGCAACCTGACAAGGCGGCTCCTCCCCTGATGGGGAGGGCCGCTCTGTTCGCTCGACGCGGCGAAGCCATGGCGGTGTGACCGACTCCATTCCGCCCAACTCCTCCTCCATGATGCACGCATCAGTTTTCTCCGAGCACCCTCCCGCATGCATCTTCCATCGATCCTTCTCGCCACGGCCATGACCCTCGTGGCCGCGCCCGCCTTCGCGCAGACCCTTGAGGAGATGGCGGGGCAGATGATCGTCGTCGGTTTCACCGGCGACGATGTCTCGGACCCTGCCGTCGAGAAGCTGACGGGCGAGATCGCCAGCTCCGGCATCGGCGGGGTGATGTACCTCAAGCCCAACGTGAAAAGCCGCGCTGCTGTCGAGGCGATGAACCAGGCCTTCCTCGCCGCCGCGCCGAACGGCCTCAGGCCGTTCATCACCCTCGATCAGGAGGGTGGCTGGGTGGAGCGGCTCACGGCGGATGTCGGGTTCGACGAGATCCCCAGTGCCGAAGCCATCGCGGGCGAGTACAGCCCGGCGGAGGCCGAGGCAGTTTATGCCCAGATGGCCGACGCGGTCGCCGCCTGGGGCTTCAACGTCAACTTCGCCCCCGTCGTCGACCTCAACGCCAATCCGAAGAATCAGGTGATCGCCAGGTTCGGCCGCGCCTACTCGTCCGATCCGGGTGAAGTCGCCGACTACGCCGAAGCGGTCGTCGCGGCCCATCACGGCGCCGGGCTGATCACCGCCATCAAGCACTTCCCCGGCCACGGCTCCTCGACCGCCGACAGCCACGAGGGCTACGTCGACATCACCAAGAGCTGGAGCAAGGAGGAGCTCGCGCCCTACGCCAAGATGTTCGCCGATGGGTATGCCGACTTCGTCATGATCGGACACCTGATCAACCGGAACTACTCCGCCGAGCCGGCCAGCCTCGCGCCCGAGTGGATCGATGGCGTGCTTCGCGGCGAACTCGGCTTCGCCGGCGTGGTGATCAGCGACGACCTGGAAATGGGCGCCATCCGCCAGCACTACGATCTCAAGGAGACGGTCATCCGCGCCGTTCGGGCCGGTACCGACGTGCTGCTGTTCTCCAACACCGCCAAGCCGCGCAATTCGCTGCCCGACGAGATTCGCGCCGTCCTCGTGGCCGAAGCCGAGGCCGATCCGGCCTTTCGTGCCCGGATCGAGGAAAGCTACAAGCGCATCGTGGCGCTCAAGGCGCGCATCGGCGGCTGACTCGCTTGCGTGGCGCGACGCGGCGCCATATAAGTCAGCATAGCTGACCTAATGGTGTCCCATGACCACCGCGCTTCTGCTGGCCTTCCTCGCCGCGGCGATCCCGACCTTCTTCACGCCGGGGCCGAACAACCTGATGCTGATGGCCTCGAGCGCCAAGTTCGGCTTCGCCCGCACGGTGCCGCACTGGCTCGGCATCAATGTCGGCTTTCCGTTGATGGTATTCGTCATCGGCCTCGGGCTCGGCGAGGTGTTCACCGCCTATCCGTGGCTCAAGACCGTGCTCAAATGGGTCGCTGCCGCCAACTTCCTGTGGCTCGCCTGGCAGCTCCTCGGCCTCAAGGTCGGCTCGGTGAAGGCGGACGAGCGGCCGCTCAGCTTCGTGCAGGCGGCGGCTTTCCAATGGGTCAACCCCAAGGCGTGGGC
>JAEYTN010000448.1 GCA_023433985.1 Pseudomonadota bacterium
ACCGTCGCATTGCCCCGGCGCGGCGCGGCGCTATGATAGCGTTGGCGCAGCAACCTGGCGGCGCGAGGCGGACTAATGAACATCTGGGTCATACGCGACCTCGAGCCACTGCCGACCGATCCGGACAAGCGGCGGCTGATGCGCACGGCCATGCTCTGCGATGCGTTGGTCGAAGCGGGGCATCGCGTGACCTGGTTCACCTCGAGCTTCGACCACTATCGCAAGCAGCAACGCTCGGCTTCCGACCAGAGCCTGACAACGCCGACGGGCCTCAACATCGAGGTGCTGGCCTGCCGCGGGTACCGGCGCAATGTCGGGGTGGCGCGGGTACTGCACAACCGGCAGTTCGCCCGCCGCTTCGAGGAGCGCTATCGCGCTCGCGGGGAGCGGCCGGACCTGCTGCTCGCCGACATTCCCACCACGGAGGCGGCTGCCACGGTGGTGCGACTGGGGCGCGGCGACGGCATACCGACGGTCGTATCGGTGCGCGACACGTGGCCCGACGCCTTCCTGTCGGTGGTGCCGAGGCCGCTGCGCCCGCTTGCGGGGCCGGCGCGACTGGTGTTCGACCGGCAGGCGCACTTCGCGCTCGAGCAAGCGACTGCGGTGATCGGCATTTCGCGGCGCTTCCTCGATTGGGCTCGGGTGAAGGGCAACCGGCCGGAAAGCCCGCGCGACCGGGTGGTGCCGCTCGGCTATGTGCCGGTGACGCTTGACGAGGCGGAACGGGCGATCGCGACGCAACGGCTGGGGTTGCCGGCGACGGGTACGGTGGTAGCGTTCGTGGGCAGCTGGGGTTATTCGGCGGACCTCGATACGGTTGCGGCGGCAGCGCGATTGTTGCGGCACCGGTTCGATATCCGGTTCGTCATCGGCGGCGACCCGAGCGGCCACGGCGCTACCGTTGCGCGCCTGCGCCAGCTCGATAATGTCGCGCTTGCGGGGTGGCTCGACCGATCCAGCATCGCGGCGCTGCTGGAGCGGGCCGATATCGGGCTGTTGCCATATGACCGGGACGCGACGCAGGGCCTGCCCAACAAGGTGTTCGAGTACATGGCCTACGGGGTGCACCAGATCTCGACCCTGGGCGGTGAGATCGCCGAGTTCTATCAGGAAACCGGCGCGGGTGAATGCCTCGCTCCCGGTGACGCCACGGCGCTGGCGGCCGCCATTGCCGCCCATGCCGACCGTGGCCCGGCAGCGGGCAAACGGCAACACCTTCGACAGCTGTTCACCACCCGCTTCCATGCGCGGCATGTCTATGGCGAAATGGCCCGGCATGTAGCCGGGCTGGTGACCCCCGCCGGACACCACCAGCCCGCCGAGTAAGCCCACCTATGCAGCAATTGACGGTTTCCCGCGTGTTCCGCGCCATCAAGCGTCGGCTGGAGCCACCGCCCCTGCCGGCTGCGACCGGGCCGGTGGCCGTGCAGAGCCGGCACCTGAGCCCGGTCGTGGAGGCGACGGTGGAGGCGTGGTTTCGCGGCGAGATCGGCGCGTTCGAGCTGAGCGGCGACCGGTCGGTGCTGCTGGTGCATCCGGAGAACCCGGAGCTCAGGCTCAAGATCAAGGGGGCGGGGTTCAAGGGCGAACAGCTCGCCTTCAACCGGCGGCACAAATCCAGGCTACGAGCGCCGCGCTTCGATTTCGACGGGCGGATGGCGGAGGACGTTGCCGCGGGGCACGACAACACCTATTTCGGCGGCGCCTCGTTCCAGCAGACGGTGATCGAGCATGCGATGACGGCGCGGCTCAACGCGCTCGGCTACGCGACCGTGCCCTGCCTCGGGCATGGGCAGGTGACGCGCGAGGGGCGCGCCTCGTGGTTCAGCGTGTTCGAGATCGAGCCGCGCTGGCGCTCGTTCACCACGCCGCATGTGACGATGGGGGAGTTCCTCGCGCAGAGTACGGCCTATGGGGCGCAGGTGGTGGAGCTGGCGAGCCTGCACCGGCTGATCGGCTACTACTGGTACGTCCTCGACCCGGGCCGCGAGCCGGTGATCAAGGACGTGCATCCCTTCTATGCGGCGGACCCGATCAACATGTCGCGGCTGAGCTGGACGATGCAGGTGCTGTTCGCCATCCACATCGTCGCGCTGACGACCATTCTGGTGTCGCGTTTCGCCAACGATCCGGACCGGCCCGCCGATGCGCAGGCCTATGCGTTCCGCAGCTTCGCGCCGGACGCGACGGCAGAAGACCATCAGGCGCTGCGTACGCGGGTCGTCGGTCCCTACATGCTGGCGCCTCCGGCGGAGTTCGATCCGCGGACGCTGAGGCACGAACTGCTGGCAAACCGGATCTCGGCGGCGCTGTTCGAGCGCTGCCCGCCGGAATACGCCGACCTGCCCGGCTAGCCGCTCGCCTCCGAGGCCACACCGGCACCAGGCGCCCGTGCCGCCTCGACGATGCGGCGGCGGGCCCGGAAGGCGTTCCACTGCTGGTCGACAAGGACGCCGACGAGGATGACGCCGCCCATCACGGCGAAGTTGAGCGACGAGGGGATGCCGAGGAGGTTCACCAGGTTCTGCAGCTCCTGCAGCAGGATGGTGCCGAGGATGACGCCGACGATGGAACCCTCGCCGCCGCGCAGCGAGAAGCCGCCGAGCACGGCGGCGGCGATGGCATAGAGCTCATAGAAATTGGCGTGACCCGAGGGCGAGACCGAGCGGGTGTACATGGCAAAGAAAATCGCCGCGAGCGCGGTCAAACCGGCGCAGATCACATAGGCC
>JAEYTN010000487.1 GCA_023433985.1 Pseudomonadota bacterium
GCCGTCGATCGCCTGATGCGCCTGATCGCCGCCGGCGACCAGCTGCCCGAGCCGCGCGTCACCCAGATCGACCCCGACCTCGTGGTCCGGGAATCCACCCAACCGCAACGCTGATCGCGAGCGGGCAGCGCGCCTTCGCAACTATAACAAAGAATATTGCCTGTGCGGCCGAAGACTTGCAAAGTCTCCCGCATGGCAGAAGCCCCGGACGGCCCGAACAGCGCCCTGCGCCAGCAACTCGAACTGGTGGGTACCGCCTATGCCGACTGGGATGCCGAAGTCCGCCGCATCGTCATGGCGGCCGATCGGGCCGAGACGAGTGGCGGCTACGTCGATGCCCAGAACCTCGTCCGCGCCGGCGAGATCGCCCAGGCGATCGACGCCGAACTCGCAGGGCTGGGCGATATCTGCGTCGACCTCGCAGGCGAAGTCGCCGGTCAGATCGCCGGCGTTCGCGACCGGCTGATCGCGCTCCGCGACGCCGTTCGCGATGCGGCGCGCCGGCTGCACGGGCGGACCTAGGACGCACAAACGCGTAACAGGGCCCGCAGGGGGAACCCGTCGCCACCAATCCGGCGTTGTCTGAGGCCAGCCTCTCCGCGATCGATTCCGAGGATACCATTTTCATGGCCGACAAGCTGACGCCCGAAGCCCGCGAAGCCGCCCTCACTCGCCTCAATGGATGGATCTACGATCCCGCGGCGGATGCGATCAGCCACGACTTCAAGTTCACGGATTTCTCGGAGGCCTTCGCCTTCATCGCCCGGGTGGCGCTGGCAGCGCATGCCGCCGACCACCACCCGGAATGGAGCAACGTCTACAACAGGGTGCGGATCACGCTCTCCACTCACTCGGCGGGCGGACTCACCGAAAAGGACATGGCGCTGGCCGAAGCGATCGACCAGCTCCTCACCTGACCGGTTCGGGGAACCGGCGTCCGCCGGCCCCGGCTATCAGGCGACCAGGGCGGCCTTGTTGGCGGCGAGGAAGTCGCGCAGCTTCTGCGGCTTTTCACCCCAAAGCTCCTCGACTGCATTGGTCACCATGCTGAGGGCACCCCGGCGGTAGCCGATCTCGAATGTGGTCAGGAACTCCGCGACCTGCTGCGGCAGTCCCGCGGACACCATGCCGGCGGTGATTTCGGCGTCCGTCACGTCCACCACGTCGAGCGGCTTGCCTGTCACCTCGGTGACGATTGCCGCGATCTCGCGGATCGTCAGTGCTTCGGTGCCGGTGATGGTGAGCACGCGGCTGCCCGGCTGGTCCGCAAGCAGCGCCCCGGCCGCGGCGCGGGCGATATCGGCGCGCGGCACATAGGAGATGCGCCCTTCACCGGCCGAGGTGAACCATTTTCCGCTCTTGAGCGCCTGCGGCAGCGACTGCAGCAGGTTCTCGGCGTACCAGCTGGCGCGAAGGATGGTGTAGTCGAGCCCGCTCGCCTTGATCGCCTGTTCGGTGGGGTAGTGGTCCAACGCCATCGGAATGACGTTGCCCGGCTCGGGATGCGGCATCGAGGTATAGACGATGCGCTTCACCCCGGCGGCCTTGGCGGCCGCGACGGCGGCAAGGTGCTGGGCGCGGCGCGGCTCGCCCACGGCGTCGGTGGAAATGAGCAGCAGGCGGTCGCCCCCGGCCAGCGCGGCGGTGAAGCCGGCGGTGTCGGAGAAGTCGGCCTTGCGGATCTCGACGCCGGGGACCTGCAGCGTCTCGGGTTTTCGCGTCCCGGCAATGATCTTTCCCGCATAGCCGCGGGCGAGCAGCTGCTCAATGACGAGGCGCCCGAGCTTGCCGCCGGCGCCCGAGACGAACAGGGTGGGATAGGTGGTCACAATGTGCACTCCAGATATTTGTCTCTTTTCGAGACCACGTATACATTAGTAACCAGCTCCGCCGTCGCAAGACGGCAGTTTCGCCGCCACTGGTTACCTCGGAGGAACCACCTCGCATGTCTGCCCACCCGTCAGTGCCGCCTGCCGCCCCGATCCGCCAGATGATGGCCAAATACGGCAATCCCGAACTCTGCCCGGTCCGCAACGTGCTCGACCAGCTGGGAGACAAGTGGAGCGTGCTCATCATCGGCGCGCTCGCCCACCGGCCCTACCGCTTCGGGGAGCTCAAGCGCGAGATCGGCGATATCTCGCAGCGCATGCTGACCCAGACGCTGCGCGACCTACAGGCTGACGGACTCGTCGAGCGCGAGGTGTTCCCGACTACGCCGCCCAGCGTCGAGTACCGGCTGTCGCCCATTGGCCACAGCTTCCTTGTGCCGCTGTCGGTGATGGTGGACTGGGCGTTCGCGAATTTCGGCGCGATCAAGCAGGCAAGGGCGGAGTTCGCGAAGGCGGCGTGAGGCGCCGTCTGGCTTGTGGTATCGACCAAACTCGGTCATGAGAGGCCGCAACCGAAAGCCCTCCCGTGCCGAACCCCCTTACCGACCGCCGCGTCGTTGTCGCCGTTGCGCTTGTCTGCTGCTTCCTGTGGGGCAGCGCCGTCCCGGGCGTGAAGATCGGTTATGCACTCTTCGCCATCGCGCCCAGCGACACGCCGTCGCTGATGCTGTTTGCGGGAGTCCGCTTCTTCCTTGCGGGACTGCTGCTGCTCGGCTGGTCAGCGGCCAGGCGCAGGCCGGTCATGCCCGCTCCGCGCCGGCTCGGACAGCTCCTCTTGCTGGGGCTCATCAGCACGGCCGGACAGTACCTGTTCTACTATATCGGGCTTGCGCACTCGACCGGGGTGAAGGTGTCGATCACCACCTCCACCAGCACGTTCTTCTCGGTGCTGCTCGCGCATTTCCTCTACGCCAACGACAAGCTGACGCCGCGCCGCATGCTCGGCTGCCTGCTCGGCTTCGTGGGGGTGGTGCTGGTGAACCTCGCCGCGAGCGGACTCGATCTCCATGTCAGCCTGCTCGGCGAAGGCTTCATCGTGATTGCGGCGCTGCTGTTTTCCATCGCCGGCGTCTACGGCAAGGGCCTTTCGGCCGACATGGACCCGGGGCTGATGACGGGCTGGCAACTGCTGCTGGGCGGGTCCGTGCTGGCGCTCGCGGGGATCCTGACCGGCGGGCATCTCGGCGCGGTCGGCCCCGAGGCGGCGTTGCTGCTCGCCTACCTCGCCGCGCTGTCGGCAGCGGCGTTCGCGCTCTGGAGCGTGCTGCTGAAGCACAACCCCGTCGGGTCGATCGCCATCTTCAACTGCGCCATCCCGATCTTCGGCGTGCTGCTTGCGGGGCTGTTCCTCGGCGAAAGCGTGCTCGAGTGGAAGAATGTCGCGGCACTGGTGCTGGTGAGCGCCGGAATCTGGCTGGTGACCGGCTCGGCCCGCAAGGCGGCCTAGGCGCCGGCGCCCGCGAACACCCGCCACCGCTTGGGCCGAAACGCGATCCGCGTGCGCTCGCCTGCCGGATGGTCGAAGGGCAGATCGATCTCGATGCGTTCGGGATAACCGCCGACTTCGAGCTCGACGCGCCGTGTGCCGCCGACGCGCCGCGAGGCGGCGACCACGCCGGCCAGCGCTGCGCCGTCATCCACCAGCTCCACGTCGTGCGGGCGGAAGAACAGCTTCGCCTCGCCGGCCGCATCGTGCGGGGCGGGAAGTCCGATGGCGCGGCCGCCGACCCACAGCTCATGGTTCTCGACCGTGACCGGCAGCGAGCTCGACTCGCCGATGAAGCCGAAGACGAAGGGATTCGAGGGGCGGTCATAGACCTCGTCGGGCGAACCGACCTGCTCGATCTTGCCCTGGCTCATCACCACCAGACGGTCGGCGAGTTCCAGCGCCTCCTCCTGGTCATGGGTGACGAAAACGGTCGTGTGGCCGGTGCGGTCGTGGATCTCGCGCAGCCACTTGCGCAGCTCCTTGCGCACCTGGGCGTCCAGCGCGCCGAAGGGCTCGTCGAGCAGCAGTACGGCCGGCTCGATGGCGAGGGCGCGGGCGAGCGCCACGCGCTGCCGCTGGCCGCCCGAGAGCTGTTGCGGGAAGCGTTTCTCGAGCCCCGAGAGCTGCACCAGGTCGAGCAGCTCCAGCGCCCGGCGCCGAATCTCGGCGTTGGGGGGACGGGTGGCACGCGGACGCACCTTCAGCCCGAACATGATGTTGTCGAGCACCGTCATGTTGCGGAACAGCGCATAAGCCTGGAACACGAACCCGACATTGCGCTCCTGCACCGTCTTATAGGACGCGTCCTCCTCGCCGAAGAAGATGCGGCCCGCGGTCGGCGTCTCGAGCCCGGCGATCAGGCGCAGCAGCGTGGTCTTGCCCGATCCGGACGGCCCCAGCAGCGCAATCAGCTCGCCCGAATGGATGTCGAGCGACACTTCCTTGAGCGCCGGATAGCGCGAGAATTCCTTGCGGATGGATTGAACGGAGATGTCCAAGCGTCTTGCCCCAGTCAGTTCATCGACGGCCTAGTGCCGCCGGTTGCCCGCGAGCTCGTCGCCGAAGCGGAACTCGAGGATGGTCTTGAAGATCAGCGTCAGCAGCGCCAGGAAGGCGAGCAGCGACGCCACGGCGAAGGCGGCGGTGAAGTTGTACTCGTTGTAGAGGATTTCGATGTCGAGCGGCATCGTCGTGGTCTTGCCGCGAATATGGCCCGATACTACGCTCACCGCGCCGAACTCGCCCATGGCGCGGGCGTTGCAGAGCAGCACGCCGTAGAGCAGGCCCCACTTGATGTTCGGCAGCGTCACCCGCCAGAAGGTCTGCCAGCCGGTGGCGCCCAACGAGATCGCCGCCTCCTCGTCGCCCGTCCCCTGGTCCTGCATCAGCGGAATCAGTTCGCGGGCGATGAAGGGGAAGGTGACGAAGATCGTCGCCAGCACTATGCCGGGCACGGCGAAGATGATCTCGATGTTATTCGCCCGCAGGAAGGGACCGAGCCAGCCCTGTGCGCCGAACAGCAGCACGTAGACCATGCCCGAGACCACCGGCGACACCGAGAAAGGCAGGTCGATCAGCGTGATCAGAAAGCTCTTGCCCCAGAACTCGTACTTCGCCACGGCCCAGGCCGCGGCGACGCCAAAGACGAGGTTGAGCGGCACGGAAATCGCCGCCACCGTCAGCGTCAGCTGGATCGCCGCCACCGACTGCCGGTCCGAGAAGGACTCGAAATAAGTGTCGAGACCGCGTTTCAGGGCTTCGACGAACACGATCACCAGCGGCAGCACGACGATCAGCGCCATGAACACGATGGCGATGCCGATCAGGGTCCACTTGATCCAGGGCCGCTCGGTCGTGGGCCGGGCGTGCTTGTAGGCGGGCTCAGGCGGCCGGCGGCTGTCATAAACCGCTACGTCCTGCTCATACATCGCCGAACCTCCGCCGGCTCCAGGCCTGAATCAAGTTGATCACCAACAGCATGGCGAAGGCGATGACCAGCATGATGCCGGCGATCACCGAAGCCCCGGCCTGGTCGAATTCCTCGAGCTTGATGACAATCAACAGCGGCGCTATCTCCGAGATATTGGGCAGGTTGCCGGCAATGAAGATCACCGAGCCGTACTCGCCCACCGCACGGGCGAAGGCGAGGGCGAAGCCGGTGAGGATGGCCGGGGTCAGCCGCGGCAGGATCACCCGGGAAATGGTCTGCCAGCGATTGGCGCCGAGGGTGGCGGCAGCTTCCTCGAGCTCCTGCTCGAACTCCTCGAGCACCGGCTGCACCGTGCGCACCATGAAGGGCAGGCCGATGAAGATGAGCGCGATCACGATGCCGGAGGGGGTGTAGGCGATCTTCCAGCTCAGCTGCAGCTCGTTGAGCCCGAAGGGCAGCCAGGTCTGGGCCGCGATCCACTGGTTCAGGGCGCCGTTGGGCGAAAAGATCGAACCGATCCAGCCCTTGGGCGCATAGAGGGTCGAGAGCGCAATGCCGGCCACGGCGGTGGGCAGGGCAAAGGGCAGGTCGACGATGGCGTCGAGCAGCCGGCGGCCCGGAAACTTGTAGCGGACCAGCACCCAGGCGACGATCAGTCCGAACACCACGTTCACGCAGGCGGCGGTCAGCGAGGAGCCAAAACTCACCTCGAGCGCCTTGAGCGTTCGTGGCGCCGTGGCGATGGCGACGATCTTTTCGATCGGGGTGGTCGCGGCCTTGAGGAAGAGCGCGAGCACCGGGATCAGCACGATGAGGCTGAGATAGGTCAGCGTGTAGCCCAGCGTCAGCCCGAATCCCGGGATGACGCTGGGCTTGGCGAAGCTCCACCCCGTCCGGCGGCGGGCGGGGCGAGCGATGGGGGTGGTGGCGGCCGCAGAAGCAGCCGCGCTCGAAGCGTTACTGTGCAGGGGTGTAGACCTGGTCAAAGATGCCGCCGTCCCCGAAGTGCTTGGGCTGGGCTTCCTTCCAGCCGCCAAAGAGCGGGTCATCAATAGAGATCAGATCGATCTTTGGGAAGGCTGCGACCAGCGCCTGGTCGGTCACCGTGTCGGGTGCGCTGGGCCGATAGTGGTTCTGCGCCGCGATGGTCTGGCCTTCAGGCGAGTACAGGTACTCGAGATAGGCCGTGGCCAGCTCGACATTCCCGTGCGCTTCGGCGTTCTTGTCGACGATCGCCACCGGCGGCTCGGCCAGGATGGACGAGGGCGGATAGACGATGTCGAAATTGTCGGAGCCGAACTCGTCGAGCACGAGGAACGCCTCGTTCTCCCAGGCGAGCAGCACATCGCCCAGTTCCTTCTGCGCGAAGGTCACGGTCGAGCCACGGGCGCCGGTATCGAGCACGGGCACGTGCTGGAACAGCTGCTTGATGAACTCGATGTTCTTGGCTTCGTCGCCGCCATTGGTCTTGTTCGACCAGGCCCAGGCCGCGAGGTAGTTCCAGCGGGCGCCGCCCGAGGTCTTAGGGTTGGGCGTGATCACCTCGACGCCGTCCTTCACCAGGTCGCCCCAGTCGGCAATGGCCTTGGGGTTGCCCTTGCGTACCAGGAACACGATGGTCGAGGTGTAGGGCGAGGATTCGGCCGGGAACTCGCTCTGCCAGCCGGTCTCGATCAGACCCGCCTGTTCGATGCCGAGAATGTCGCCCTCGAGCGGG
>JAEYTN010000532.1 GCA_023433985.1 Pseudomonadota bacterium
TGAAGCCAACCTTTGCGCTGATTCCCAATACCGGCGTGGCACCGCTGGCGGGCTCGACCCGCGACGTGGTGGGCCCGCATGCGCGCACCGTGCGCGACGCGGCGCTGTTGCTGGATGTGCTGGCCGGCTACACCCCGGCCGACCCCAAGACGGTGGCGGCGATCGGCAACGTGCCGGCTGGCGGCTACACCGCGAAGCTGTCGGACACCGCGCTGAGGGGCAAGCGGCTCGGGCTCTATGGGGCAGGGTGGCGCAAGAAGCCGATCGCCGAGGAGACCGGGGTGCTCTATGCGGCGGCGCTCGAGGAACTGAAGGCGCGCGGCGCCGTGCTGGTGGAGGACCCGTTCCTCGGCACCGAGTTCAACACGCTGGCGCTGGGCGAAGGCTTCGATCCGCGCGGGCTCGAGTCGATCGCGCACGACTTCGAGAATTTCCTGCGGCGGATGGGGAGCCCGGTGGCGAACTCGTACGCCGCGCTGAAGGCGCTGCTGCCCTCCGATCCGTTCGGCGAGGGTGGGCCGCTCGAAATCCACGCCAGGCGGCCGGTGCTGGCGCAATCGCTCAAGGATCCGACCATCCCGCCCGACCTGAGCGAGTTCCTCGCGGCGCGCGAGGCCTACCTGCGCGTGGTGAACGCGGTGATGACGGAGCACGGGCTCGACGGCCTCGTCTTCCCGCAATCCGAGGCGCCGCTGCCGGGTATCTTTTCGAAGGACGAGTATCCGGCGACGACCGTGTCGGAAATCAACATCGCGGGCCTGCCCGGTGTCACGGTGCCGGCCGGGCAATATACCAATGGCGCGCCATTCGCGCTGATCTTCGTCGGCCGCATGTGGAGCGAGGCCGACCTGCTCGCCTTCGCCTACGACTACGAGCAGGCGACCAAGCACCGCATCGTGCCCGAGCTGGTGGAAACGCCCTATCCGGTGCCCGCGAACACCGCCTGAGACTGCCGCCTCCGCCGCCATTTGCGGCCGGGGCGGCTGCTGGCCGGTGCGGCGCTGCCCTGGCCCGGAACCCGGACACGTTGGAGATCATTGATCACCCAGTGCACGGAGGGCGAACTCAGGGACCAATGCTGGACGCAATGCCGGAGCCGGCTCAGTCAGGATCGGATGTCTTTCTGCTGAAACTGTCGCACGGCGCCGCGCTCACGGAGGCGGACGAGCAGACGGTTCGTGCCCTGACCGGCAACGCCAAGGACTATCGCGCTCGGCAGATGATCCTGATGGAAGGGGATGTGCCCAGTCACCTGTTCCTGATCCAGAGCGGCTGGGTCTACCGCCAGAAGTACCTCGAGAACGGCAAGCGGCAGATCATCAACGTGCTGTTGCCTGGCGATCTTGCCGGTCCGTTCGGCGCGCTGCCGCCGATGATCACCCATTCCATCCGCGCGGCAACGGCCGTCACGGCCTCCCTGATCGATCCGGGCCGACTGCGGCTGGCGGCGGAGGACAGCGCCACGCTGGGGCAGGCACTCTGGTGGGACCTGCTGCTGGCAACCGTCAGCGCGCAGGAGCGCGCGGTGACGCTTGGTGCCCTCGATGCCATGGAGCGCGTCGGCCATCTGTTCTGCGAACTGCACCATCGCCTGTCGATCACCGGCCAGGTGCAGGCAGGGGAGTTCGACATGCCCATGACCCAGGCCGACATAGGGGACACGGTCGGGCTGTCGACCGTGCATGTGAACCGCTGCATGCAGGAGCTGCGCGCCACCGGCCTGCTCTCGTTCTCCGGCGGCCGGGCCAGGGTCCACAACTTCAAGGCATTGGCCTCGCGTTCCATGTTCGAGGCGCCGGCCTACTACCCGCCGCGTCCCGTGGACACCCTGCCCACGAGCGCGATGTGTCGCCGATGAGGGACGCGCCGGAGGATCGGGCGTTGCATGAAAGGGCCGAGGATCTGGAGGCGCAGAATGCGCGCTACCGTCGCCTGCTGGAGCAGGCGAGCGCCCCAACGAGCTGCGGAACCGGCAGCGAGACCTCGTCGCCACGCTGCGGCAGGTGATACGGAGGGAAGCCGGCTGAAGCTTTCCGGCCCGCGCTCGGAACACGTAGTGCGTCGCTGAAGGGAGTGGCGGAGAGGATGGGATTCGAACCCACGAGACGGTTCCCCGTCTGCACCCTTAGCAGGGGTGTGCCTTCGACCACTCGGCCACCTCTCCGTCGAGGGTCGCATAGCCGCTCACCCGCTCAGGGGCAAGCGCTTTTTCTGGCGGGGCGGGCGCCGTGGGAGCGTCCGCCTGCAGAATGGCTGGCCGGCGCGCTCAGCGCTGATTGAACATGATCTTGAAGGCGTCCTTGTCGGTCTGCACCGAGATGTTCTGGCTGGGGTCGAGCGTGATGGCGAGCGCCTTGGCAACCGCCGGCCGCTCCGTTACCCGCTGCCGCCAGGCCTCGAAGGCCGCGAACTCGCCAGGCGCGATGCCGTGGTTGTCGGAGCCGCGCGACCAGTCGAAAATGGCCATGTCGGCGATCGAATAGTCGCCCGCCACGTATTCCTTGCCCTCGGCCACGGAGGCCTGCAGCTGCGTGTCGAGCACGCGGTAGAGCCGGTGGGCCTCGTCCTGGTAGCGCTTGATGGCGTAGGGAATCTTCTCGGGCGCATAGCGCGAGAAGTGGTTGTTCTGCCCCAGCATGGGGCCGAAGCCGCCGACCTGCCAGAACAGCCACTCGTCGATCTTGATCCGCTCGCGCGAGGTGGTGCCGTAGAACTTGCCGAACTTCTCGGCCAGGTATTTGAGGATCGCACCAGACTCGAAGATCGAGATCGGTTCGCCCTCCGGACCCTCGGGGTCGACGATGGCGGGGATCTTGTTGTTGGGCGAAATCGCCAGGAATTCCGGCTTGAACTGGTCGCCCCGGCCGATGTTGATCGGCGTGATGTTGTAGGGCAGCCCGAGCTCCTCGAGCATGATGGTGATCTTCCGCCCGTTGGGCGTGGCGGCATAATAAAGCTCGATCGGCTTGTTCTGGGCGGGCATTAGCGATTTTCTTGTTAGCTGCAGGGAAGGTCGCGGGCAGGGCGCCCGCGGGGGGAGGCCGCCACTCTATCGGCACTCGCCGATGAATGGCAACCCGACCCCCGGGAGCAGCTAGATGCGGCGGATGCGCAGGTGCGGCTCGCCATCGCTGGTGTGCGACACCGACACGCCGTGCAGGTCCACCGTGGAACGCAGACGCTGGCGGTACATCGGGCCGATCAGCTTCGACTTCGACACGTCGATCGGGTGGTCGGCCTTCACCGTCACCTCGTAGTGCTGCATCGAGCTGAGAAGGTTCACGCCGATCACGAGACCGGTGAACGGATTGCCCAGGTACGTGCCCTTGACGCGCTGGCCGACCTGCACCGGGCTCGCCACGCGCTCGGGAATCGAGGCCGAAGCGGTGTTCCAGTCCCGGTAGCCGTGGGCGCGGGCCACTTCCTCTAGCGCGGCGCCGTGGCTGAGCGGTGTGCCTCCGAGCGCGCGTTCGGCGCGCAGCGCCTTGGCCTCGGCCTTGAGCGTGGCGGTGGACGGGGTATCGAGAGAGAAAGTCATGTCGTCCTCATCTGCTGGGGCGGAGTTTTCTCATGGGGCTCGCCTTGCCATGAACCGCCTGTGCATAGGAGCGATCATGTATGGGCGCGGAAGCTCCGCGGCTGGACTTCACCATCGGGTTTCCCCGGCGAGCGGCAGGCGCCAGCAGCCAAGGCGGGATATGATGGAGGGGACGGCCAATGTCAAGGACGGGAGCCGCACGGTCGACTGGCGCGTCCGCCGCTGCTACACGGGGCGCCCGAACCCCTCTGGAGCCATGCCCGTGCCCGCGACCGGCGACCTCACCCGACTGAAGCGCGAGATCGAGGCGCTGCGCGAACTGGTGACGCGGCCCCGCGCCAGCGCGGCGGCGCTGACCCCGGCCGAGCGCATGGCGCTGCGCGGCGAGGTCGACAAGTTCATCCAGTCGCTCGACGAGATTCGCGACAAGCTGAAGAGCTGAGCCATGTTCGTGGTCGAACTGTTCATCCCGCTCGACAAGCCCGACGGCGCGCCGACCCCGCCCGAAACGCTGGAGCGCATCAAGTCCGAGCTGACCGAGCGCTTCGGTGGCGTGACGGCGTTCCTGCAATCGCCGGCCGAGGGCGCCTGGAAGCCGGAGCGCCAGCCCGTGATCCACGATCGCGTCGCGATCTTCGAGGTGATGGTGAAGGACGTCGATACCGCGTGGTGGCGCGGCTACCGGCAGGGGCTCGAGGCCGAGCTGGAGCAGGAACAGATCCTGGCCCGGCTCTACCAGGTCACGGTGCTCTGAAGATCAGGGATACTGGTCGATCAGGTCCGAGATGCCGCTGAGCTTGTGCCACTCGAGAATCACGCCGGCCTGGTACTTTCCGGTCTCGCGATGGGCGTCGAACTCGGCGCGGGCCGCTTCGAGCGTGTCGAAGTCGAGGCGCAGGGCAGGACCGCCGGAAAACCGGTCGGCATTCTCCCACAGCACGACCTGATACTGCTTCGCCTGGACGTGGATCATTGAGCCCTCCACGGTTTCTTATTCATATTCGCGGCGAACGTGAACCCGGAAATTTGCCTTTGGAGCCCATGAGTTGACCTGGGCGCGAACGCGGCCCGGTTCAAATTCCCGCGAGCCCCCGCTTCTGTCAGACAGCTGTAAGCTTGGCCTGCCTACGCTTCCGGCATGACGCAGAAACGACACTCCCGTTTCCTCGATCAGTGCCGCCCCGGCGACGTGGTGGAGATCAGGAAGCTCGCGCCCGACGGGGTGCGCTGGGAGCCGGCCATCCTAGAGTATATCGATCGCTCGCGCATGGTCGCGACGCTGTCGGACGGCGCCCGCATGCAGATGCTGAGATCGAGCTTGGACGTTCGCGCGCCCCGGGGCTAAGGTGCGCGCCGCGGGGCGCCGGAGGGGCGCCTCGCTCCCGCCCATTGCCAATTCAGGTCCTAGCTATGAGCTCAGTGCTGTTCGTCGGTGGTACCGGCCAGATTTCGCTTCCGTGCGTCGAAAAAGCCGTGGCCGACGGCCATGACGTGTCGGTGTTCAACCGCGGCCAGCGCGATGCCGGCCTGCCGGCGGGGGTAACGTCGATCGTCGGCGACATGAAGGACCCCGCGAGCTACCGGCAGCTCAGGGACCGGAAGTTCGACGTGGTCGCCCAGTTCATGGTGTTCACGCCCGAGCAGATGCAGCAGGACATCGAAACCTTCGCCGGCCATACCGGGCAGTATATCTTCATCTCGTCCGCCTCGGTCTACGACAAGTCGAACCACTACGTGGTGAAGGAGGGCGCAACGCCCGTCCACAACCCGTACTGGGGCTACAGCCAGGCCAAGATCGCCTGCGAGAAGCTGCTCGAGGGCTCGTCGAACCTGCCCTGGACCATCGTGCGGCCCAGCCACACTGTGCGCACCGGCCTGCCCACGATGGTGGGCGAGGGTGACGTGATCCCGCGGCGCATGCTGCAGGGCAAGCCCGTCTTCGTCGCGGGCGACGGCACCGCCCCCTGGACGCTGACCCGATCGGTGGATTTCGCCTACCCGTTCATCGGCCTGTTCGGGAAACAGAAGGCGATCGGCGAGGATTTCCACATCACCGGCGACATGGCCTGGACCTGGACGCAGATCTACAAGGCCATCGCCAGGGGGATCGGCGCGGAGGCGAACATCGTCTGCGTGCCGTCGGATACGCTGGTGAAGTACCGGCCGGACTGGGCCGGTCCGCTGTGGGGCGACAAGAGCCTCGCGAGCCTGTTCGACAACGCCAAGGTGAAGACCGTGGCCGGCGACTTCACCTGCTCGGAGGACCTCGACGAGGTGCTGGCCGAGCCGATCATGCACCTGAAGGAACGGTTGAAGACTCCCGAGGAACCCAGCGAACTGACTCCGCTGCTCGACCGCATCACGTCCGAGCAACTGCGGCTCGGCGCCTGATCGGTCGCGGCCGTTCACTCAATTTTGGCTATTTGCCTTAGGCAATTCCGTAGCCTTTGTTGCCGATGCTCCAGCCTCAACGACTGGAGTATCGACGACTGCCTGCATTCTTCGCCCGTCACCGGCTGCTGGCCGCGCTGATCTACCTGGCCGTGCTGGCGCTCTTTGCGCTGGCCGCCAATGGTGGACTTGGAGGCCACGCGCATGCGGCAATGACGCTCGTCACCCAGCTCGGCGGTCCCATCCTCGCCGCCGCGTTCTGCCGGCTCGCCGCCCGCCGCTCCACCGGCAACGATCGCAAGGCCTGGAACAACTTCACCATCGGCTCCTCGCTTTATCTCGCGGGGAACCTCGCCTATTTCATCCTGATCCTGCTCGAGGTGCCGCAGGATTTCCCGTCGCTGCCGGAAGCCACCTTCTTCGCCATGGCGCTGTTCTATGCGGTGGGGATCTTCCAGTACGGCAATGTCGGCTCGCAGATCAGCCGCCTGCAACTCTACAACTTCGTGCTGATCTATTGCGGCGTCAGCCTCGCCAGCCTGTTCGCCCTGACGCACAGCCTGGAGCGCTCCGTGCTCTCGCCGCTGGGGACGCTCGCCGCCTTCCTCTATCCGGCCCTCTGGTTTTCCGTTGCCGCGTCGGGGGTGATCTCGCTGGTGCTCTATCGCCAGGGCAACAAGGCCTTCGCGCTGGTGCTGCTGCTGCTCGCGGTACTGGCGGAATCGGCGTCCGACTACGCCTATGCCCTGCAACTGATGGAAGGCACCTACCACCTCGGCGGGGTGACGCAGTTCCTCTGGGTCGCGTCCGCCGGCCTCATCGTCTGGGCCGCCACGGAGCAGCTCTCGATCGTCCCGCAGCCGGGGCGACAGACCCTGCGCAAGCAGAAGGATCGGGCCCTGGCGCAGGCGGTGGTGCCGGGCGCGACGATTGCTTCGGTGCTGCTCGTGGGCAGCATCACCGGCGCGCTGGGCAGCGGCGTGTACCTCTGGCTGTCGGCGGCCCTGGCGCTGGTGTTCGGCGTCACGATGGCGCTGCGCGAGGGCTGGATGATCGCCATCCAGCACCGGCTGCGCGGTTCCGTCGAACGGAGCCGCAAGCAGGTGCTGCGCTCCGAGGAACGGCTCAGCGCCGTGCTTGAGAGCACGTCGGACAGCGTGGTGGTGATCGACCGCGACTGGCGGCTCGTCTACTTCAACAAGCACGCGCGGGAGATCATCGCCCAGCCGGACGTGCTGAAGATCGGCGTCTGCCTGTGGGACCTCTTCCCCAACGCCGTGCACTCGGATGAGGGCGCCCACTATCGCGAGGCCATCGCCACCGGCAGGCCGGTGAGCTTCGAAATCTTCATCGACGACCGGCGGATGTGGCTGGGCATCGAGGCCTATCCCACCAGTGACGGACTCTCGATCTTTTTCCGCGACATTTCCGAGCAGCGCCGCACCCGCGAGGAGATGCGGCACATGGCCCAGCACGACTCGCTGACAGGCCTCGCCAACCGCTCGCTGTTCAACGGGCGCCTCGCCGAGGCGGTGGCCGGCGAGGGCAACGTCGCCGTGCTGCTGCTCGACCTCGACCACTTCAAGGAGGTCAACGACACGCTCGGCCACGCGGTGGGCGATTCCGTGCTGACCGGCACCGCCGACCGCCTGCGCGCCTGCGTCCGCGAGGGCGATACGGTGGCGCGGCTGGGCGGCGACGAGTTCGCGGTGAT
>JAEYTN010000535.1 GCA_023433985.1 Pseudomonadota bacterium
AGTTCAAGCTGACGGACGGGTAGGGACGATCGGGCGTCGTTCCAAGGCAATTCAGAGGGGTCGGTGATGTCTGTACGGCGTTTGCTGGGTGTTGCGCTTGTGCTTTCGGTGATGACGTCCGGGGCCATGTCGCAGGAATTCTGTCCGCCCCCACCCGCGCCACCCTTGGCGGAGGGCGCAAAGCCCGCCGAGGCCAAGCCCTTCGTGCCGCCCGAGGTGTTCAACGTGCAGCAGGTCGAGGGCGACGCGACTCTCCCCGAGTTCGTCTTCGTTGGGGACAGCCTGACCGGAGGGCTCGCGGCGCCCAAGCTCGAGGACCGCGTCTTCGCCAGGGCGGCCACGCTGCTGGGCGGCCGAAGCGTCCGGTCGCTGGCGCTGAGTGGGCGGACTTCCACCTTCATCGCCGACAAGTTCCGGGGCGTCACCGATGTCCCGCCGGACGCGGTACTGGTGGTCTGGGTGGGCCGGAACAACGTCTACCCAGCCGAGCAGGTGGTGGCGGACGTTCGCTCGATCGTGTCGCACGCGGGCGTGCAGCGCTTTCTGGTGCTGAGCGTGCCGCCCACCAACAACCCCTGGGAGGCACCGGGGGAGAAGAACCGGCTCGAGGTGGAGGCCCTCAACGACACTCTGGCAGCGACGTTTCCGGACAACTTCGTCTCGGTAGGGACGGGAACGACCTGCGCGGATCGCGCCGACACCGTGCATTTTGCCCCGAGCGGC
Source organism: Pseudomonadota bacterium (assembly GCA_023433985.1). Classification (GTDB taxonomy): domain Bacteria; phylum Pseudomonadota; class Alphaproteobacteria; order Rhizobiales; family Devosiaceae; genus Devosia_A. The sequence goes on from JAEYTN010000535.1 coordinate 724, forward strand.
CAGGCAAAGATCGCGGCCGAAGTGGCTGCGGCGGTCGCTGCCCGCGGGTGGTGAGGGCGAAGCCGCGCTGACTACTCCGCCGCCGGCACGATCTCGTCGCGGAACTGCAGCTTGGCGAGTTCGGCGTATTTGCCGCCCTTGCGGACGAGCTCGGTGTGGGTGCCTTCTCCGATCAGGCGGCCTTTTTCCAGGACCAGAATGCGGTCGGCGTCGCGGATGGTGGCGAGGCGGTGGGCGATGACCAGCGTGGTGCGGCCTTCCATCAGGCGCGTCAGCGCCAGCTGCACAAGGCGCTCGCTCTCGGCGTCGAGGGCCGAGGTGGCTTCGTCGAGCAGCAGGATCGGCGCATCCTTGAGCAGCGCACGGGCAATGGCGAGACGCTGCTTCTGGCCGCCCGACAGCATCACGCCGCGCTCGCCCACGATCGAGTCGTAGCCGTTGGGAAGGTTGAGCACGTAGTCGTGCACCAGCGCCGCCCTGGCCGCCGCCTCGACCTCGTCCTGGCTGGCGCCGGGGCGGCCGAAGCGGATGTTGTCGCCGATGGTGCCGGCGAAGATGGTCGGCTCCTGCTCGACATAGGCGAAACGGTGGCGCAGCTCGCGCGGATCGACCTCGCGCACGTCGATGCCGTCGACCATCACGCGGCCAGACTTCACGTCGTAGAAGCGCTGTGCCAGCCCGAAGATCGTGGACTTGCCGGCGCCGGAGGCCCCGACCAGCGCGACGGTTTGCCCCTGCGGCACGCTGAAGGAAAGGTCGCCGATCACGAGGTCGTCGTCGCGCGTCTGGTAGGCGAAGCTGACCTTGTCGAATACCACCGTGCCGACCGGTGGCACCGGCATGGCGCGCGGATTGGCCGGGGCCCGGATGCCGGGCTGGGTATCGAGGATTTCGACCAGCCGCTCGGTGGCACCGGCCACGGTCTGCAGCGTGCCCATCAGCTCGGACAGGTTGGTGAGCGCGTTGGACGCCATCAGCGCATACATCATGAACTGCGTCAGCTCGCCCGGCGTGACGACGCCGTCGAACACCGCCTTCGAGCCCCACCAGACCAGCACCACCAGCGCCGTGGTGGAGAGGAAGCTCATGCCGGCGAGCAGCCCGGCGCGGGTACCGAGCCGGTTGACCTCGGCTTGGAAGGATTCCTCCGCCCGCTGCCCGTAGTGCTCGGACTGCACCGCTTCCTGCACGAAGCTTTTGATCGTCTTGGTGGCACCCAACGCCTCGGTCGCCATTGCCGACATCTCGGCGATGGTGTCGGTGGCACGCCGCGACTGCTTTCGCAGCCGCCGCGCATACATCACCACCGGCACGACGATCGTCGGGCCGATGATGATGATGGTGAGGGCCATGTAGGCGCTGGTGAGGAACATCAGCGTCACGGCGCCGATGAGCATCACGGAGTTCCGCATCGCCATCGACAGCGTCGCGCTGAGCGCCCCGCGGATGGTCGCGACGTCGCCGTTGAGCCGCGAGGTGAGTTCGCCCACCCGGTGCATGTCGAAGAATGTCGCGTCGAGCACCAGCAGGTGATCGAACACCTTGCGCCTGAGGTCGGTGAGCACCCGCTCCCCGAGGATGGACATGAAGTAGAAGCGCCCCGCCCCGCCTGCGGCCATGATGGCGGCGACGACGATGGCCAGCATGCCATACTGGCTCACCGCCTCGATGTTCTGGGTGAGGAAGCCCTGGTCGACCAGCCGCCCGGCGATCGACGGAATGCCCAGCGAGGCGATCGACGAGACCAGCAGGAAGCCGACCACCGCCACGACGCGCCACTTGTAGCGGAACACGATGGGCACCAGCCGGCGGATCGGCCTCAGATTCTGGGGAGCCTTCTTGAGCGCCTCGCCTTTCGCGCCAAGCCGGGGCGATCTTGCGGCGCTATCGGTCATCTTCGGGTTCTGCTTCAAGGTGGGCTGACGTATAGGCGCGGGGGACGCGCGCCGCAACCCAACCGGGATGCAGGCCTCCCCTTGCGCGCGCGGGGCTTTTTCTTTATGAAGCCGGCCAATCGAGATTGACGGCAGTCCGGGCGCATGTGGCGCCCGTTGCATTTGAGGCGAGCGCCATGAAGAAAGACATCCACCCGGACTATCACACCATCACCGTGGCGATGACCGACGGCACGACCTACCAGACCCGGTCGACCTGGGGCAAGGAAGGCGACACGCTGCAGCTCGACATCGATCCCAAGACCCACCCCGCCTGGACCGGCGTGCAGGGCAACCTGATGGACCGCGGTGGCCGCGTCACCCGTTTCAAGGACAAGTTCAAGGGCCTCGGCTTCTAAGCCGCCCACGAGCGAGAGAGTTTCGAGAGCCCGGCCGTCGCGCCGGGCTTTTGCTTTTTCAGGACGCGGGGCGGTTGGTGTCGTAGGCCGGGAGCTCGGGCGCAATCTCGGCCCAGGCGACGCGCGACCGCACCCATGCCTGGCGGTTGGGGGCCACGACCGACGGATCGTCGAGGCTGCCGGCCTTGATGAACACCACATCGGGGTGGAGCGGCGGCAGCGTGAACAGCGGTGAGCCACAATCGCCGCAGAAGCAGCGGGTAACGAGACGGCCGCTGTCGCCGGCCTTGGTGAAGGCTTTCGGCTCGCCTCGGGTGATGCGGAAGCCCGAGGCGGCGACCCGTACGCTGACGCCGAAGGCGCTGCCCGAAGTCCGGCGGCAATCCTCGCAGTGGCAGTAACCGGCCGAACCGACGTCGCCTGCATACTCGTAGCGGATCGCTCCGCATAGGCATCCGCCGGTGACGATGCCGCTCACGAGGCCTATTCCCGCAGCCGACCGAACGCTGCCTTGAGGCGGCTCAACTGGTCGGCGATGCCGCCCTGCGTCGTCGGGGCGTAGTCGGGAACGCCGCCGCGTTCCAGCTTGTCGAACTGCTGCACGCGCTCGAACAGCCGATCGCCCTTGGCGATGAAGTCGCGCAGGCGCTGCGGCAATTCTTCGTAGCCGGGTCCGCCGCGCTCGGTGGGAGTAGCGGAAAAGCGAACCTTCTCCTTTTCGGTGCGGGCGTTCTCGGCGGTGAGTTCGCCCTCGTTGACCGCGCGCTGCAGCAACAGCCAGCTCGCAAGCTGCATCAGCCGCGTGGTGAGGCGCATGCTCTCGGTAGCGTAGCAGAACGAGGCTTCGCGGCTGAGGCCCCGGCTCTCGGTGCGGCCGTCGCTGTCGAGATAGGCGGCCACCTCCTCGATCAGGCCCATGCCCTCGCGGTAAAGTGCATCGAAGCCCCCCGACGCGACGATGCGCGGGCCAATGGCAACCGGCTGCAATTTTCCTTTGGCATCATCCACGAAGGGCACTCGCTGGCGGGAGGCGAGCTGTAGCTTTGCGCCCGTCTCCCTTGCCACCGGCTTAACGGGGCGTCGCACGGAGCGCAAAAGAAAAAGAGCCGTCGAAACGGCTCTCGAAAGTTAACAGGGAGGCGTCAAACAGAGGGAGAAACCACTCTGCAAAGTCCAGAAACTGGACAATCTCGAAGTTAACCGGGATGTGTTAATTTGCAGTTAACAGGACTCGCTTTCTTAACCTTGCCGGAGAGTGACCGCGGGCGCCCCACACATCGCGCCCATGACGGAACCATTCCCCTGCCCCGACCCTTGTCCCGGCAACCAAGCGCCACCCTCAGAACGCGTCAGGCGTCGGGCGCTTTCTAGACAAGGAGCCGTCATCATGGTCCGCCGCCGCTTCCGCCCGCTCATCGCCTTTGCCGCCGTTATTGCCGCCGCCGGCAGTGTCACCGCCGCAGGCCTCACCTTCACTGCCCACACCGTCTCGAGGACCGTTGCCGAACTGCCCGAGGTGAAGACGCGGACGCTGCCCAGCTACGTCGTCCGGCTCCCCGAAGCCAAGGCCGCCGACCTTGACGTCTCCAAGACGGTCGAAGTGAAGCCTAAGGTGACGATGCCGGTGGCCCTCCCGGCAGCGCCTGTGGCGCAGGCTGCGGTCGCGACGCCCGCAACTCCTGTCGCGACGGCCGAAACGACGCTGGTGGCCGAAATCACCCCGCTCTCCGAAGACACGGCGGAGGAGCCTGCCGCAGCAGGGTCGCTCTACGTCGCAAGGAGCGACGTGTTCGTCCGTTCGGGCCCCTCGAAGCGCTACGGCCAGGTCGGCACCGTGACCGGCGGCACCAAGGTCAACGTCGTCGGTGAGGACGGGGGCTGGCTGAAGGTCAGCTTCGCGGGCGGTTCGGGCTGGGTGTACCAGCGCTTTCTCGCGCCCGCACGCGGCGATGAGGTAGCCGAAGCGGACACCGGCCGCGCGCCGTTCTAGAACTTGAACAGGGAATCGGCCGCGGCGCGGGTGTTCTTGCGCGCCGCGATCGCCTGCTCGAGGCGCGCGATCTCGCCCTGCAACAGCGCGATCCGCTCCTCGAGTTCGCCTACCGACATGGTGTCGATAGGCATCCCGACTTCGTGGCCCTTCGGCTTCTTGACCTGATCGTCGTCGAACATGAAGCCGTCCCCGTGCTGAGGTTTTTGGCGATTTTATGCCGATGAGGGGTAAGCGCAAGACTTCGCGCTGCCGCCAGTTGCGCGCCGCCCGTGGGCGCGGCACAACAACTGCATGAACGTTCCCAGCGAAATGACTGCCATTGCCATCGCTGCGCCGGGTGGCCCCGAGATGCTGCAGCCGGTGCGGCAGGCGACCCCGGTGCCGAGGCCCGGCGAGGTGCTGATCCGCGTCGCCGCCGCGGGGCTGAACGCGCCGGATCTTGGGCAAAGGCGCGGCAGCTACGCGCCGCCCCCGGGGGCCTCGCCGCTGCCGGGGCTGGAGGTTGCCGGCGAGGTCGCGTCGCTGGGGGACGGAGCCGCCCGCTTCGCCATCGGCGAGCCTGTCGTGGCACTGACCAATGGCGGCGGGTATGCCGAGTTCGTGGCGGTGCCCGCGGGACAGGTATTGCCGTTGCCCGTCGGCTGGTCACCGGTCGAGGGGGCGACGCTGCCCGAGACCTACTTCACGGTGCAGCAGACGCTGGTGATGCGCGCCGGCCTTGCTGCCGGCATGTGGGTGCTGATCCATGGTGGTGCGGGCGGCATCGGCGGCACCGCGATCCAGGTGTCGCGGCTATATGGGGCGCGTCCCATCGCCGTTGTTTCCTCGGCCGAGAAGGCTGCGTATGCCCTGGGCCTCGGCGCCGAGGCGGCGATCCGGCATGACACGGAGGATTTCGTCGCGCGGACCCTGGCGATCACGGGGGAGCATGGTGCCGATCGGGTCATCGACATGGTGGCGGGCGAGAACCTCGAGCGGAACATCGCTGCCAGCGCCCGCTTCGGCCACATCGTGCTGCTGGCCACCGCGGGCGGTGCCAAGGCCGAGATCAACGCCGCCCGGCTGATGATGAAGCAGCTGACGCTGTCGGGCTCGACGCTGAGGCCACAGACCAGCGAGGTGAAGGCGACGATCGCCGCGAGCCTCCGGGACGGGGTCTGGCCGGCACTGGCGGATGGGAGGATCAGCAAGCCGCGTATCCAGCGCTTCGCGCTCGCCGACGCCCCGGCCGCGCACCGCGCCCTCGAAGCCCGCGAGAATTATGGGAAGATCGTGCTCGTTACTGACTTCGGGCGCAATCAATCCAATTGAAACGGTCCGAAGCGGCGCGTATATAGGGCGTTATTCCCCCTCATCGTGAACCACGAGGCGGGGCGGACGGGCAAGAAAACCCGGCCGCGCCTCAAGGAGAGATTTATCATGGCCACGCCCCTTCTGATGCCCAAGGCAACCGCCGTCTGGCTGGTCGACAATACCGCCCTGTCGTTCGAGCAGATCGCCGCCTTCTGCGGCCTGCATCCCCTCGAGGTGCAGGGCGTGGCCGATGGCGACGTGGCGAGCGGCATCATGGGCGTGAACCCGATCCAGAACGGCCAGCTGACCCGCGAGGAGATCGAGCACGCCGAGAGCGACCCCAGCTACCGGATGAAGCTCTCGGACCCCAAGGTCCGCGTCGCCGCGCCCAAGCGCAAGGGTCCGCGCTATACCCCGATTTCGCGCCGCAACGAGCGCCCCAATGCCATCAAGTGGCTCCTGCGCAACCATCCCGAGATGAAGGATGCGCAGATCATGCGGCTCGTGGGCACCACCAAGTCGACCATCGACGCGGTGTGCGACGGCACGCACTGGAACAATGCCAACATCACCCCGATGGACCCGGTGACGCTGGGCCTGTGCAGTCAGATCGACCTCGACCTCGAGGTGAAGCGCGCATCGAAGGGTGCCGCCGCGCCGGACGAGGCCGATCAGGGCACCATGCTGCTCACCGCCGAGGAAGCCCTGTCGAGCGCCGAACGCCGCGCCGCAGCGCTGGAGGAATTCGGTAGCGACGAGAGCGGCGAGGGCCGTCCCGAGCGCGACGAAGAGCTTGACGCCGATTCGGTGTTCGCCAAACTGAAGTCTCTCAAGGGCGATTCCGACAAGTAAGGCCAGACGCCGCGTTCCGCGCGGGCAGGATTTCCGATGGAAGGCAACCTCCTGCTCGCGATCTTTGTGCTCCTGGCGGCCACCGTGCTGCTGGTCCCGCTCGCCAAGTGGGCGGGACTGGGCACCATCCTCGGCTATCTCGCCGCCGGCATCCTGATCGGCCCCTACGGGCTGCAGCTCGTTTCCGACAGCGAGCTCATCCACAACATCGCCGAGTTCGGCGTGGTGATGATGTTGTTCCTCATCGGCCTTGAGGTCGA
>JAEYTN010000565.1 GCA_023433985.1 Pseudomonadota bacterium
CTGCCGGCCATCAGTCGCGGAGTCGCCCGATGGTCGGCAGCATATTTTCAGGGGTCGTGGCCCTCATCCACCTCTACATCCTCGTGCTCGAGATGTTCCTGTGGGACAAGCCGCAGGGCATGAAGGCTTTCGGGCTCACGCCGGAACTCGCGACGCAGACCAGGGTGCTCGCCGCCAACCAGGGGCTCTACAACGGCTTCCTTGCCGCGGGCCTGATCTGGGGCATCCTGCTGGGCGAAGCGGGCGATCCGATCAAGCTGTTCTTCCTTCTCTGCGTCGCCGTCGCGGGGCTCTACGGCGCCGCCACCGTCGGCCGCAAGATCCTGTTCGTGCAAACCATTCCGGCCGCCGTGGCAATGCTCGCCGTGTGGCTTTCCTGAGGGTTATTCACAGGGCGGCAACCCTGCCGAGCCGCCAAATTGCGAGCCCCCCGGTTTCGGCGCTAACGTGCTCCGGCGCATGCGGCGTGACCCGGGGTGGACCGATGGGAGAGTTGTCTTCCGCGAGGGCGACTCTGCGTCGTCCCGCTCGCGGGTAACGCGCCTCGAGGTTCGGCCGCTTTGAAACAGGTGGTGTTCCAGCTCGATCACGGCATGCTCAGCCACGGGCTGGCGCCGCTCTACGTGGACGGCGCCGCCACCGAACTCGGCTTCTGGGCCTTTTCCAGCGACATCGTGCGCCGCCTCGCCCGCCTCAACGAACTCTACGACCGGCAGGTGAACTGGGATCACCCCTCCGACCCCACCTGGCGCATCTCCGAGCGCGACCGCAACGAGTTCAACGCCCTGCTGCCGTTCGTCGTGTCGGAACTGCAGGTCGCGATCGGCAGCAACTGGCAGATCGTGGTGAAGACTCGCCCCATCTGAACCGACGCGAGACCAGCGCGGGCGAGCGCTTCGTCCAGCGTGGAAGCGGACTAAGCGGGCTCACCCGTGCCATGGGAACCAGCGCCGCCGAGCTCGATGCCGGTGGCCGGGCTTCACTCGAACGAGTAGTGCAGCCGTGCGCCACCCGTGCCCAGCGCGTCCGCCGAGAGCAGCTTCAACTCGCGCGAAAACCCCGTAGGCGGGAACAGGGGATAGCCGCCCCCAAGCAGCTGCGAAATCACGTACACCTCGAGCTCGTCCAGCGCGCCGCGCTCCATGAACGCCATCTGCAGCTTGCCGCCGCCGAGCATCCACACGTCGCCGTCATCGAGCGCCCTGAGCTCCGCAATCAGCGGCTCGACGTCCGTGCGCGTCTCCAGCGGGCCGAGCGGATCGGGCAGGGGGCGCGAGGTCACGACGATCACCCGCTGCTCGCCGTACGGCCAGCTTATCCCCTCGCGCACCAGCCAGTCGTATGTTGCCCGTCCCATCACCACGGTGCGGATGCGCTTGATGAAGAGGTTGTAGTCGAATTGCCCCAGTTCGAGGTCCTTGCGCTCCGTGAGCCATTTCAGCCCCTCGTGCGGATCGGCGATGAAGCCGTCGAGGCTCGCCGCGATGTACCCAACGATTCTGGCCATCTTCATTCTCCTGCGTTAGGATGGCAGAATATATAAATGAACGTTCATTTACAATGGCCCGACAGCGCTCCGTTCCCGACGAACTCATTGTGGAAGCTGCACTTGCAGTGATGTCCCGGCTCGGCCCGGAAGCGCTCACGCTGGCAGAACTTGGTCGCCTGGTGGACCTTTCGGCGGCAACCTTGCTGCAGCGTTTCGGGTCCAAGGACAATCTGAAGCGCGTCGCGCTTGAGTATGCCTGGGATAAGCTGGACGAGGCCACGGCGAAGGCGGATGCGACGGAGCCCGAGACCCCGGAGGGGGCCATCGCCGTCATCGCCGCGCTCTGGCCCTCGGCCGAGGACACGCCCGATTTCGCGGGTGGGCTGCTGCTGCTCCGCGAGGACCTGCGCGATCCGGAGCTGCGGGCCCGGGGCATCGCCTGGCTCGAGGCCCTGGCGCTGGCGCTCGGCCGCCGGCTCACCGCCGACAAGGCAGAGCAGCGCCGCCTTGGCCGGCTGATGGTCAGCCAGTGGCAGGGTACCCAGATCTGGTGGGCCTTCACCCGCGAGGGGGCCGCCGCCGAGACCATCGCCCGCGACCTCCGGGAATGGCTCAAGGCTGTGAACCTCTCGCGCTGAGCGGCATTTTCCACGCTTGCGCCTTGAGTTAGGGTGCGCAAGCCCGGGGGAGGGGACTCATGCCAGCCAACAGCGAAAGCCTGCTACTGACGCCGGCCGAAATGGGCCGTGCCGATCAGTTGGCCGTGGCCGCGGGCGTACAGTCGTTCAAGCTGATGGAGAACGCCGGTACCGCCGTCGCCGACGCCGTGGCGCAGCGCTATCCGGAAGGCACGGTCCTCATCCTCTGCGGGCCGGGCAACAATGGAGGTGACGGCTTCGTCGCCGCCAAGAAGCTGAGGGAACGCGGGCGCGAAGTGCGGGTCGCACTGTTCGGCAGCCGAGACCGCCTCAAGGGAGACGCAGCCTTCTTCGCAGACCTCTGGAACGGCCCGGTCGAGGAGGCGCGTCCCGACTCCATGCACGGCGTCGGCGTGATCGTCGACGCGCTCCTCGGCGCCGGCCTCGACCGCGATGTCGACGGCGCGCTCAGGGAGATCATCGAAGCGATCAACGGCGCCCGCGTGCCCGTCGTGGCCGTGGACGTGCCGAGCGGCATCGACGGTACCTCCGGGCAGGAGCGCGGCGTGTCGGTGCGCGCCCAGGTGACGGTGACCTTCTTCCGCCTCAAGCCCGGCCACCACCTGCTGCCCGGTCGGGTCCGCTGCGGCGAGATCGTGCTCGCCGATATCGGCATCCCCGAGCCCGTGCTCGACGAAATCCGGCCCAACCTGCGGGTCAACGGCCCGGCGCTATGGCATCTGCCGCGCCCAGATGCGGAGGGCCACAAGTACACCCGCGGCCATGCCGTCGTGATGTCGGGCAGCCCGCTCCAGACCGGCGCCAGCCGCATGACGGCGACGGCCGCGCTGCGCAGCGGGGCAGGGCTAGTCACACTCGCCGGCCCGCACTCCTCTTTGCTGGTGCAGGCCAACCATGTCACCGCCATCATGCTGAAACCGGTCGACGGCGTCGCCAGCCTGTCGCTGCTGCTCCAGGACCAGCGGATCAATTCCTTCGTCATCGGTCCCGCGGCCGGCGTCGGCGAAGCGACCAAGGCCAACGTGCTCGCCGTGCTGCAGGGCGGTCCGGCCACGGTGCTCGATGCCGATGCGCTCACCAGCTTCAAGGACAGCCCGGAGGCGCTGTTCGCCGCCATCCGCAACAAGGAGCGGCCGGTGGTGCTCACCCCGCACGAGGGTGAGTTTGAGCGGCTCTTCGGCAAGTTCGACGGCTCGAAGGTCGAGCGCGCCCGCTCAGCCGCCATCCGCTCCGGCGCCATCGTGCTGCTCAAGGGCAACGATACCGTCGTCGCCGCGCCCGATGGCCGTGCCATCATCAACACCAACGCCCCCGCTATCCTCGGCACCGCCGGCTCCGGCGACGTCCTCGCCGGCATCATCGCCGGCCTGCTGGCGCAGGGCATGAAGGGTTATGACGCGGCCTGCGCCGGGGTCTGGATCCACGGCGAAGCCGGCAACCTCTGGGGCAAGCCCGGCCTCGTCGCCGAGGACTTGCCCGCGCTGGTGCCGGATGTGCTGGCTAGGCTCGGCTAGCTACCACTCCACCTCCAGCCGCTCCAGCCCATGGAAGTGGTAGATGTTCTTGTACTGCGGCTCCTCTGCCAGCCGCAGCCCCGGCAGCCGGTCGAACAGCGTCTTCATTGCCACCTGCAGCTCGATCCGCGCCAGCGGCGCCCCGATGCAGAAGTGGATGCCAGCCCCGAAACTCACGTTCTGCCCGTCCGTCCGGAACGGATCGAACCTGTTGGCGTCCGAGAAGCGCGCCGGGTCGCGGTTTGCCGCCGCAAGCATCAGCCCGATCGTCTCGCCCTGCCTGAAGCTGAGCCCGTTTTCCAGCGTCACGTCCTGCAGGGCATAGCGGGTGAACATGTGGAGCGGCGCATCGAAGCGGATGCACTCCTCCACAGTCGCCTCGGTCTGCTTCTCGCCGGCGAACAGCGCCTTCGGATCGAGCCCGCTCTCGAGGATCGCCTTCACGCCGTTGCCGGTCGTGTGCACGGTCGCCTCGTGGCCGGCATTGAGCAGCAGGATGGTGGTCGAGATCACCTCTTCCTCGGATAGCTTCTCGCCCTCCACCTCGGCGGTCAGCATGTGGGTGAGCAAATCCTCGCGCGGCTGCCTCCGCCGCTCGGCGATCACGGAGCGCACGTAGTCCATGAACTCTATCGACGCCTGATTGGCGTCGAGTTCGGTCTCGTGCGTCACGCCGAACATGTACATGGCGACCATGCGGTTCGACCAATCGACCAGCTGCATCGCCATGTCGGCCGGCATGCCGATCATCTCGGCGATCACCACCGCCGGCACCGGCGCCGCGAAGGCCTTAAGCAGCTCGACCCGCCCCTCGGCCTCGAAGCCGTCGATCAGCTCGTTGGCCAGCCGCTCGATCCGTGGCCGCAATTGCTCGACATTGCGCGATACGAAGGCGCGGTTCACCAGCATGCGCAGCCGCGTGTGATCCGGTGGTTCCAGCGTCAGCAGCGAGTATTTCTCGGTCTGGTCGAACGCAGCCGTGTGGGGCTTGGGCGGCGGCATGCCGAGCTCCTCGCGGCTCATCAGGTGCAGGATCTGCCGGCCGAAGCGCTTGTCGCGCAGCAGCGTGTTCACGTCCTTGAACCCGGCAAAGCACCAGTGCCCGTAGTTGTCCCAGAAGAACGCGGGCGAGGCGGCGTGCACCGCGTCGTAGAAGGCATACGGGTCGCGGTAGAAGGCGGCCTCCCGCGGCTGGGCGGTGGCATGGCGGTCGGCAAGCGAGAAGGGAACGGTCAAGGCGGAACCTGAAACGGAGTGACGCCAGATGCTATACATCGACGGCGCGCAGCGAAAAGCCCTTGCCTTGCCCTCAAATCCGGCTAGGGAGGGCAAAACAGTTCCGGAGCGCACTGCCGATGAGCGACGACCTCACCCTCGAACAGGCCATCGACCACATCTACGCCTCGCTGAAGGCCGACAATGCCGACCTCGACCAGCACATCCTGGCGCTGAAGGCAGCCATGACCCGCGACGGGGTGAAGGAAGCCGTGTTCGAGCCCGGCAAGCTGGCGCAGAACAACCGCTCCGGCCGCAAGCTGATGCAGTCCTACTTCCGCAAAAAGGGCGTCGCCGTCACTTTCGCCAGCTAGGCCGCGATGGGCTGCGGGACCGGCAGCGGGGCGGTCTCGCGCGTCCGCCACGCATCGTCCACCCACTCGCGCACGGCGATGACGACCTCGTCCTGGCCCGGCACCAGCTCGATCAGGTTGTAGGCGTTGGGCTCGCCGCGCGTGCGGGTCGAGATCACCGTCGAGGCCTGTGCCACCAGCACCGGGGCACCGGCCGCCTTGCGCAAGCCGGTCGGTGCGCCTTCGTTCACGGTGTCGGGCCGCACGTGCCGGCGCACGTAGCTCATGTGGAAGTGGCCCGAGAGCACCAGCCGCACTCCCAGCCGCGCGAACGTCTCGAGCGCCAGGTCGGCCCGGTGCACCGCCCGCCTGTGCCCATCGGTGACGACCTCCGGTGCCATCAACGGATGATGCGCCACCACGACCCGCAAGGCCTTGGGCGAGGCTTCGAAGAAGCTCTGCTCAAGCCGCTCGAGCTGTCGCCGGTTGATCGAGCCCTGCGACCAGTCGAGTTCCGGCCGCCAGCGCCGCGAGGTGTTCACCCCAGCGAAGGCCACGCCGCCGATCTCGAGGAACGGGTCGGTCTCGGCCGCGATGAAACGGCGATAGAGCCCGTAGGGGTCGAGGAAGCGGCGGAACAGGTTCTTGGGCACGTCGTGATTGCCCGGCACGGCGAACCACGGCACCGCCAGCGTGTCGAGAAAGTCGCGCGCCTGCCGGAACTCGAGCGCCGTTCCGGCCATGGTGAAGTCGCCGCTCGCCACCACCAGGTCGGGCGCCTGCGAGAACAGCTCCAGCGCCAGCCCCTCGGTGACCTCAAGGTCATTCCGGCCGAAATGCAGATCGGAAATGTGGGCGATGCGCATGGCGTGCTCCCGCGTGTTCGGCGAGAGCAACGCGGGGCAGGGGGATGGGTTCACCGGATGGCGTGGTTGCCCTCCCCATGCGGGCAGTTACCCCGCTTGCTCGGATTGCGCGAAACTGGGCGTATTGCGGCCCGCCACAATGGCGCCTATCTGTCGCTTTACCGCCCGTTAAGCGGGCATCGCCTGAAGTCGGCCGCGACAGCGCTGATTCTTATCTCCCAAGGGGCAAATCTCGAAATGAGAGATCCGGTCGATACCTACTACAACTATCTCGTGCCCACGGTGGTCGAGCAGACCAACCGCGGCGAGCGCGCGTTCGACATCTATTCGCGCCTGCTCAAGGAGCGCATCATATTCGTGACCGGCCAGATCGAGGATCAGATGGCCTCGCTGGTGACGGCGCAGCTGCTCTTCCTCGAGTCCGAGAACCCGAAGAAGGAAATCAACATGTACATCAACTCCCCAGGTGGCGTCGTCACCTCGGGCCTGGCGATGTACGACACCATGCAGTTCATCCGCCCGGCCGTCTCGACGCTCTGCATCGGGCAGGCGGCGTCGGCCGGTTCGCTGCTTCTCACTGCGGGCGAAAAGGGCATGCGCGCCGCGCTGCCCAATGCGTCGATCATGGTGCACCAGCCCTCGGGCGGCTACCAGGGTCAGGCCACCGACATCCTGATTCACGCGCAGTTCACCGAGCGGCTGAAGCGCCGGCTCAACGAGATCTACGTCAAGCATACCGGCCAGGACTACGACACCATCCACAACGCCCTGGAACGCGACAATTTCATGAGCGTTGAGCAGGCCAAGGACTTCGGCCTGATCGACTCGATCTTCGAAAAGCGCGCGGTGCCGGAAGAGGCGTAAGCTTTTTGGCGGTTAAGGGTGAATCTCATCCGCTACGCAAGTGTGACACTTGTGTGATTGTGTGGGTCCCGGCTGGCCGTTAAGGTCGGTCGGGCTTACATTTTGTTTAGGTATCCGGGCCTAGCGTTCGTGCCAGACTCGGGGATTGGGAGCCCTAACTCCCTGGAGTGACAGATGTCCAAGGACACCACCGCCGGCGAATCCTCCAAGAACACGCTCTACTGCTCGTTCTGCGGCAAGTCGCAGCATGAAGTCAGGAAGCTGATCGCCGGTCCGACAGTGTTCATCTGCGATGAATGCGTCGAGCTCTGCATGGACATCATCCGTGAAGAGAACAAGACTACGTCGCTGAAGTCGGCCGATGGCGTGCCGACTCCGGCCGAAATCTGCAAGGTGCTGGACGACTACGTGATCGGCCAGGCGCGCGCCAAGCGCGTGCTGTCTGTTGCCGTGCACAACCACTACAAGCGCCTGCACCACGCGACCAAGAACCAGGATATCGAGCTCTCGAAGTCGAACATCCTGCTGATCGGTCCGACG
>JAEYTN010000622.1 GCA_023433985.1 Pseudomonadota bacterium
GGTCTCACCGGCCGTTACGTAGTGCAGTTGGTTGCCCCCGAGATCGGCGAAGTGATGGGCAGCATCCGGGATAGTCGCGATGCTCGACATTTGGTCGCTCCTTGCTGGCATCGTCAACCGAGTTGACCATCCAGGTCTGGGCGCTTGTCGCTCGGTTGTCAACCTGGTTGTCGAAATAATTGACAATCTGGTTGTCGTATGACGGTTCCTTACCTAGTGTATCCCGCATGAGCATCGAACCCGGCGCTAATCTCGCATTGTTGCTACTCGGCGGCTTCCGGCAGCTTGCCGAGGCAGCGGAGGGCGAATTGGCGCGACGCGGCTTTCCGGGGATCACTGCCGCCAACGAGCTTGCACTTGGCGCGATCGCCGGTGGGGCGGCGAACGCCTCCGACCTCGGGCGCCGCCTCAACGTTTCCAAGCAGGCCGCTGCCAAGACCATCGCTGTCCTGGAGGGGCGGGGCTATGTCGAGCGCGCAGGGGACCCTGCCGATTCCCGCCGCAAGTTGCTTGCCGTCACCGCACGCGGCCAGCAGGCGATGCGTGAAGGCCGGAGCATCATGGATGGCCTGCGCCGCGGTTGGGCGGCAAAGATCGGCGACGAGGAACTCTCCCGGCTCGAATCCAGCCTTGCAGCCCTGGTTGGCGAACAACCCATCGATCTTGGCGCTCCAGGCTCCCTCACAGGCGACACCGGTGACTGAGGGCACGGCGGCCATCGCCCTTAGCCTTGAAGCCCTTGTCCCCGTGCTGCGCGAGCTGAACCTCGCCCGGCCAAGCGAACTGCTGCTGATCAAGCCCGGCACCTCGCCAGTCTATCGCGCCGACCTGCGCGATGGCACGTCGGTGGTGGTCAAGACCTATGACGAACTCCTCTACGACGCTCCAGCCAAACAGGCCTATGCCTCGAACCTGTTGGCCGGCTCGACGTGCCCATCACCCGCTTTCATCTCTTCGACGAGAGCCGCACGCGGCTGCCTTTCCGCTTCTCCGTCGCCAACTATCTGCCAGGCGAGCCTGTTGCCGCGTTCCAGGGCGAGCCCGATGTCGCGGACCTTTACCACCAGATGGGAGGACTGCTGCGCAAGCTGCACACGGTATGCATCAAGGGCTTTGGCCGCCTGGATGCCAACGGGCTTGTGGACCCCGCTCCCACCAACGAGGCCTTCATCACCGGCCTGTGGAGCAATCTCCTCGAGCGCTTTCGCCACTACGGCGCCGACCCGGCGCTGGCCGATCGCTTGAACTGCCTCGTCGTCGATCGCCTCCCTCTCGTGCGCCACAGCGATGGCGCCGTCTTCGCCCACGACGACATGCAGCCCCACAACGTGCTCGCCGAGCGCGACGGGGCAGGCCGCCTTCGCCTCACCGGCCTCATCGATTTCGGCAATGCTCGCGCCGCCGATCCGCTCTTCGACCTCGCCAAGACCCTGTTCTGTTGCGAGCACGACGCTCCGGCTCTTCGTCCGCCATCCGCGAGGGCTACGGCCCGATCGATCATCCTGAACCGGAAGCTGCCCTCTGGCTGTACCTGCTCATCCATCGCGTCACGATGTGGTACTGGGCAGGTGGCCGAGGTCAACATGGTCCTGCGCCATGTAGGCGTGGTGCCGGAAGGCGGTCCCAAGCACGACCTGATCCTCGACCTCGAGGCTATGGCCGCGGGGGAGTAGCAGTTCGGTGTTCCGGCTGCTTCCCATGGGGGAGCATTGACGTTGCGTCCATCGGGGCGCAAAAGCCCGGCATGACCATTACCTCCGACGAAGAACTGGAAGCGCTGAAGGCGATTGGCCGAGTCTGTGCCATTGCCCGCGACAAGGCTGCCGAGGCGCTTCGCCCCGGCATCACGACCGCAGACCTCGATGCCATAGTGCGCGGCGTGCTGGACGAGTACGGCGCCCGGTCAGCCCCCGAGATCACGTACGGTTTCCCCGGTGCGTCCTGCATCTCGGTCAACGAGGAAGTGGCCCACGGCATCCCAGGCCAGCGGATCATCGCTGCCGGCGATCTCGTCAACATCGACGTGTCGGCCGAACTGAATGGCGTCTTCGCTGATACTGGCGCCTCCTTCGTGGTGCCGGAGGCCGATCCTAAGCTCGCCACGCTGTGCCGCGATGGTAAGCGGGCCATGTGGGAGGGTATTCGTGCGGTCAAGGCTGGCGCTGCTTTCGGAGATATCGGCAACGCCATCGGCGCCTTCGCGCGGAAGCACCGCTACACGCTGATCGAGAATCTCGCGAGCCACGGCGTCGGCAACTCGCTGCACGACGAGCCGCGCGAGATCGCCACCTGGCCTGATCGTTCGGAGCGCCGCCGCATCGCCGACGGGCTGGTCTTTACCGTCGAGCCGTTCCTGTCGCTGGGCGCGCGCTTCGCCGTCGATTCGGACCTCGACGATGGCTTCACGCTGTGGGCCGAACCGGCCCGACCCGCCGTGCAATATGAGCATACGGTGGTCGCCACGCGACGCGGCGCTATCGTCGTCACGGCTGTCTGACGCCGCGCGCTTTGGTGCCCGACGCGTGAACCGTCGCTGAAACGGCGGTTCCAAACCCGTTCAAGCGCAGTGCCTTAGGCTGTTCCCAACGCTGCGACGAGCAGCTCTGATGAACCCAAGGACTGACAGATGACGATCCTCTCAAAGCTTCGGACCACTGGCCGTGCAGCGGCCGTCGCCATGGTCCTCGCCGGCACGGCGCTCGCGGCCATGCCTGTCGAAGCCGCTCCACTCAAGAACTTCTCGCTCGAGATCAAGCCGCAGGGCGATCAGAAGGCCATGCAGCTCAAGAAGTTCAAGGGCGACAACGCCTTCTTCTTCTGGTGCCTCACTGACAAGCAGATCCGCAAAGGGTTAAAGAACTACGGCTTCTACGACATCGACATAGTGGACCACATCGGCAAGAACAAGGTTCGTGTCGAGGCCGGCTGGGACGACTGGTACTACTCGTTCCGCCTGCACCGCTGCACCGGCGAGGTCGACAAGATCAAGAAGCTCTACCCTGCCTGGGACGAGGACGACGATTTCCCGTTCTGATTGAAGGGCGGGGCCGGACGTCGGAACGTCCTGCCCCGCCCTTCG
>JAEYTN010000623.1 GCA_023433985.1 Pseudomonadota bacterium
CTCGGGCCAGGTGATGAGTGTCGACCCTTCGACGATGACCGTCTCCACCGCCTTCGACGACTTCACCCCCGCCGTCGCCAACATCATCCCGCCCCAGCGCGCGGGCCAGATCGCCATCGATGCCGGCCTCGACGAGGGCAGGGGCTTCTGCGCCATCGACCCGGTGAGCTTCGAATCCACCGTCCACAAGTCCATCTACGTGCTGGGCGACGCGACCATTGCCGGCGCCATGCCGAAATCCGGCTTCTCCGCCAACAACCAGGCCAAAGCCTGCGGCGAAGCCATCCTCGCCGCGGTCGCCGGCCGCGAGCCGACCGCGAGCAAGCTCATCAACGTGTGCTACAGCTTCGCCAGCGCCGACTACGCCTTCGACATCGCCGACGTATTCAGCGTGGCGGACGGCACCATCAAGCTCGAGGTCGAAGAGGGCAGGGTGATGCCCGTTGGCCTCAGTGACGAAGTGCACAAGCAAGAGGCGGGCTACGCCCACTCATGGTACCAGAACATCACCGCCGAAATGTTCGGTTGATCGCCGGCTTGCTGCTCGCACTGGGCACCGGCGCCGCTGCCGCCCAGGCCCCCACCATGCCCGATCCGCTGGCCGCCGGGCCGGGCGATCCGTCCCGCGGCAAGGCAGTGGCGGTCAACTCCGATCTCGGCAACTGCGTCATCTGCCACCAGATCCCGGTCCCCGAGCTGCCCGAAGGTGCCGCGGGCGATATCGGCCCGGACCTCGCGGGCGTCGGCAGCCGCCTCGCCGCCGCGGAACTCCGCCAGCGCATCGCCAACCCCAAGGCCATCGATCCCGACACCGTGATGCCCGCCTATCACGTCTCGGAAGGCCTTACCCGCGTTCAGGCCAGGTACGCCGGCCAGCCGATCCTTACCGCTCAGCAGGTCGAGGACCTTGTCGCCTACCTCCTGACGCTTAAGTAGGACCCATGACCCAATCCCGCGACATCCCCGAGCTCACCCGCCGCGGCGTCCTCGCCGGCCTCGGCGGCGCGCTGCTGGCCGCGATCCCGATCCCCGTCCGCGCTGACCAGCCGCTCGTCGACGAAGCGATCAAGACCCTGTTCGTCGACAAGCCCCGCGCCGAGGGCAAGATCACTCTGACCCTGCCGCCCCTCGCCGAAACCGGCAACAACGTCCCCATCAAGGTCGTCGTCGACAGCCCCATGGACGGACCGCAGCGCCCGAAACGCGCCGTCATCCTCGCCGTCCTCAACCCGCGCGCCGTTGTGGCCGAAATGTCCTGGGGGCCCGGTGCCGCGAAGGCCGAGTTCAGCACCAACATGCGCCTTTCCGGCACCCAGGACGTCATCGTCATCGCCGAACTCGCCGACGGCACCCTGTGGCAGACGCAGACCCGCGTGCTGGTCACCGTGGGCGCCTGCGACACCCTCTCGATCCGCTACTGAGGCCCGCCATGCCGAACACCCGCATCCGAGTGCCCGACACCGCCAAGGCCGGCGAGGCGGTGCAGATTCGAGCCATCATCCAGCACCCGATGGAGAATGGCTTCCGCGTCAACAGCCAGGGCACCACGATCCCGGTCGATATCGTCACCGATTTCGTCTGCAGCTATGACGGTCAGGAAGTCTTCCGCGTCAAGCTCGAGCCGGGCCTCTCCGCCAACCCCTATTTCGAGTTCTTCCTCACCGCCACGAAGTCCGGACCCGTCGATTTCTGGTGGCGCGACCAGCACGGCGAGGAAACGACCGCCTCCGCCCCGCTTGAAGTCACATGAAGCTCCTCGCCCCGCTCGGCGCCCTCATCGTCGCCTTCGGCGCGGCCGGCGTGCTGGGGCAGGGTGCCCCGGCGCCTGTCTCCGGCTACGATTTCCTCACCCCCGAAAGCCGGGCGCTGCAGGACGACGATTTCGCCAATCCCGGCATGCTCTGGGTCGAAACCGGCGCGGCGCTCTGGAGCGAGGGCTGCGCCTCCTGCCATGCCGAGGGGGGCATGCGCGGCGTCGCCGCCCGCTACCCGCAATGGGACGAAAAGCTCGGTCGCGTCATCAACCTCGAGCAGCGCATCAACGACGAGCGTCAGACTCGCCTCGGTCTGCCACCGCTCGACTACGAGTCCGAAGCGCTCCTCGGCCTCACCGCCTTCATCGGCAACCAGTCCAAGGGCCTTCCGGTCGACGTGAGGATCGACGGCCCGGCCGCCGCCAGTTTCGAGCGCGGCCGCGATTTCTTCTACACTCGCCGCGGCCAACTCGATCTCAGCTGCGCCAGCTGCCACGAGCAGCATGTCGGCGATCACCTCCGTGCCGAAACCATCAGCCAGGGCCAAACCAACGGTTTCCCCATCTACCGCGCCCTCTGGCAGACCATGGGCTCCACCCACCGCATGTTCGCCTGGTGCAACGAAGCCGTCCGCGCCGAGCCCTATCCCCCAGGCTCCCAGGAATATGTCGACCTCGAACTCTTCGAACGCTGGCGCAGCATCGGCCTGACGGTCGAGACCCCGGGCCTGAGGCGGTAGGGCGGAACGGACCTCGCCCTCACCCCCGAAAATCCCCCGGCGTATCGAAATCCCTGAGCGTCCCCTCCGGCGCCACCACCCGCTCGGCAATCTGCAGCAGGTGCCGCGCCCCCTTGTCGCCCTCGATCCGCAGCAGCTCCGGCAGGTACTCGCGCGAGAACGCAGCCGGCGGTGTCGGCGCCTCGCGCAACCCGGCAACCGAAGCAACGATCCCTCCCGGCGTCACTCGTTCCACCAGCGTCCTGAGATGCGTCGCGGCCACCAGCGGCATGTCGGCAAGGCACACCACCACCGCCTCCGGCTGTCCCGCCGCCTCCACCCCCAGCGCCAGCGACGAGCCCATCCCCCGCGCCGTATCCGGGTTGCGCACCACCGTGAACCCCAGTTCCTCGAACATCGAGGCGAGGTCGTCGTCGCCCGTCCGGCACACGGCGATGCGCAACGCAAACGGCAGCGCGCCGACCGTCTCCGCCGCATGCCGCGCCAGCGGCTTGCCGCGAAACTCGGCGACGAGCTTGCCCACCGCCCCATAGCGCCGCGACAGCCCCGCTGCCAGCAGCACCGCGGCGCTCTGTTCGATCTTCGCCACTAGCCGTCGAGCCGGATCCGCGCCTCGGTGATCTCGCCGAGCACCGAAAACGCCAGCGCCGACGAGGTGCGCGTCGGCCCATACAGCCCGATCGGCCCGTGCAGCCGCGCAATCCGCTCTTCGCTTACGCCTGCCGCTTCGAGCCGCGCCACCCGCGTCGCATGCGTCCGCCGACTGCCGAGCGCTCCGACGTAGAACGGATCGTAGCTCAGCACATCCTCGAGCAGCCGGCTCTCCTTGAACCGGTCATGCAGCAGGAACACGATCGCCGTGAACGGATCGACGGGTAGTTCCGGCAACTTTGCCCCGCTCACCGCCACCACCCCCGAACCGGTGCGTTGCACCGCCTCGGCGTGGGCTTCCGCCGTCATGTAGCTCACGACGGGCAGGCCCGCCGCGCGTCCGATCTGCGCCAGCGACACCAGCTCGTGTCCCTCGCCGATCAGCAGCAGTTGCGTCAGCGGGTGGTAGTGCCGGTAGAACACCTCGTCGCGCCACTCGCTGCGCTCCCGCGGCCCCGACCCCGGCACCAGCGCCGCCGTGCCATCCGACGGACGGAACGCGATGCAGAACGGCACCCGCAAGGCCAGCAGCCGCTGCGCCTCCGCGACGAGGTCCGCGGACGGTCGCACATGCACGTGCACGTCGATGCTGCCGCCACACGGCAGCTTGATGTCGATGAACGGCGACCCCACGCCGAAGCGCATCACCTCGTCCGTCCCGGCGCCGATGCAGCGGATGGCTTCGCCCGCCACCGCCGCTTCCACGCAGCCGCCCGAAACGTAGCCGCAATACCGCCCGTCCTCGAGCACCGCCATCTGCGCCGCTATTGCGCGCGGCGCCCCGCCATTGATGTCGACGATGGTGACAAGCGCACCCGCCAGCCCTTCGCGCGCGCCCTCGAGCAGCAGGGCGAACACCGATGCGGGATCGTCCGGATCGAGCCCGGTGTCCCGCGGCAGCACCAGCGTGCCCGTCTCGTTCATCACCCACCTCCGCAATGCTGCCGATAGTGGTGCCATCCGCGGCCATTGGAAAGGCCAATGACCGCGATTGTCGAGCGCATCAGGCGGCGACGGGAAATACCAGCGAGCGATGCGCCGCCGTGCCCGCCATCACCCCGTCCGCTACCGCGAAG
>JAEYTN010000540.1 GCA_023433985.1 Pseudomonadota bacterium
ACGTCGCCCTCGACGAAGCCGGCAACAAGCGCAGGATCGGCCCCGCCTGAGCGGCCCACCCCCTTCTAGCCGTTAACAATTCGGCTCTGTGGCAACGGCGCTCTTCCCGCCGCCGCCGCGCCGCGCTAGCGTTCCCGCCCGAACTCTATCTACCGGTGAAGGCCACGCCATGCGCGCGCTCGTAAAACTTGCCCTTTCCCTCGCGATGCTGCTCGGCCTCGCCCTGCCCGCCGCCGCGGTCCAGACCGGTACGCCGGCCTGGACGTTGAAGGCGCTGACGCTGATGGAAGGCCCGGGCCACGCCTACGACGTCACCGGCGAGGTCGAGGCCGAGGCGCGCGTCTATGTCGATCGCTGCTCCAAGCTCTGGTGTCAGATCCACGTCGGCCACCAGCGCGGCTGGGTCGGTCTCTACGCCCTCGCCTTCGGCCAGCGCCCGCAGCCGCCGTTCTCCGGCCCGCGCCTCAACTACAAGAAGGGCGGCCCGGGCACCGTCTGCCTCTACGAGGGCCGCAACTTCACCGGCCAGGCGCTATGTGCCTCCTCCGGCTACGTCGCGCGTGACCTGCTGCTGTTCCGCGAGGACAACCGCTATTCCTCGGTCTCCATCGAGGGCAACGTCTCCGTGCTGCTCTGCCGCGACCGTGACTTCAAGTCGTACTGCGTGCGCGTCAACGAAAGCCAGTCGCGCCTGCACGGCTTCCTCGACAATGGCGTGAGTTCCGTCCGCGTCTACTGACGCCGTTTGATTGTTCAAATCCCGCGCCCGCCCTCGCCGGCGGGCGCTTTACTTGTTCTATTTTATCGATTTCCGTTCGGATTCGTCCTATTGCTCAGCCTCGCTGGCGCCGGAACCGCGGGCGTATCGCCCTCCGCCGCCACTGAGGGACACATTATCATGACGCGCCTATTGAAGTTTGCTGCCGCGGCCGCCGCGCTGCTCGCAGGCCTTGCCGTGGGCCCTGCACTGGCCGCACCGAACGCCTACGTCACCAAGGACGCCGACGTCCTCAAGAACCCCAATCCGGCCTCCACCGTCATCTCCGACGTCGAGAAGGGCGATCTGGTCACCCTGCTCGATTGCAAGAACAGCTTCTGCCTCGTGAAGGAAGAAGGCGGCTGGGTGAAGCAGTCGTCGCTCGGCCCGCTCAACAAGGGCAAGCCCAGCAACGCCCCGTTCAGCTTCTCCTTCGGCGTCGGCAAGGACGGCAAGCCGAGCGTGCAGATCGGCATCGGCAACGGCGGTGGCGGCGGCATCGTCATCGACGACGAGGAGGATGAGGATCCGGAGGTCTGCTTCTACAAGTCGAAGAACTACCAGGGCGCCAGCCTGTGCGTCGAACCGGGCGACAGCGACGATGCGCTGGGCGGCAGCTGGGACGACAACATCTCTTCGATCGAAGTGTTCGGCGACGCCGAAGTGGTGGTCTGCCGCGACGAAGACCTGGAAGGCGCCTGCGCCGAGATAACCTCGTCCAAGAAGAGCCTCCCCGGCTCCCTCGACAACCGCATCTCGTCCTACGAAGTGAACTGACGCCTGGAGGGCCGAGCGCGAACCACAGCGCTCGGCCTTACCTCCGGCGAACGTCGCGGCCATCCTGGTCGGGTGGTGTTCCTCCGCCGCGCCGCAAGTCGGATTCCCTTCCGCCGGCCGATGCCCTATTGCTGCGTCGCCCGGGGGAACTTCCCCTTCGGCGCGGACGTTAGCGCCCCGTGGGCACCCTCTTACCTAAACGGACTACCATGACCCGACCAATGACCATCCTCGGCGCAGCCTTGCTCGGCGCCCTGCTCTTTCCGTCCATCGCGTTCGGCGCCACCGCCACCACCACCGTCAACGTCCGGAACGCCCCCGTGAACGGGGCCGTGGTCGACGTGCTTCGCCCTGGCCAGCAGGTCGAGATCGACCGCTGCAACTCGGCCGGCTGGTGCTACGTCAACAAGGAAGGCCCCGACGGCTGGGTTTCGTCCGCCTACCTCAGCAACGACGACGCACCGTCGCGGCCCGGCCGCCCGGATCGCCCCGACCGTCCTGATGTCGATGTGAACATCGGCTTCTCGGTTCCCGGCTTCAGCTTCCAGATCGGCAATGGTGGCTTCGATCGGCCCGGCCGCCCGGGCCGCCCCGGCGGCAACCGCGACCAGGTCTGCTTCTACGAGCGTGCCGATTTCCGCGGCGACAGCTTCTGCGCTCGCCCCGGCGAGAACATCGCTCGCCTCGGCCGCTGGGACGACACGATCAGCTCCATCCGCGTCCGCGGCGACGCCCAGGCGCTGGTCTGCGAACGCACCAATTTCAACGGCCGCTGCGTCGTGATCTCCCGCGACGTCCGCGACCTCGGCCGCCGCGCCGACGACGAGATCAGCTCGATCCGCGTTCGCTGATCGACTAGGACAATCCGAACGCCGCCCTCCGGGGCGGCGTTCGCGCGTCCGGCCTTCGGGTGTGCTATGAGCCAGCCATGCCCGACACCCTCGCCCTTACCGCTGCCATCGCCATCCCGCTCGACGAGGTCGCGATTGCCTTCATCCGCAGCCCAGGCCCGGGCGGCCAGAACGTCAACAAGGTGGCGACCGCCGCGCAACTCCGCTTCAACCTGTGGGGCTCGCCCTCCTACCCCGAGCCGGCCAAGCGCCGAGCCGCCGCGCTTGCCGGCAGCCGCCTCACCACCGAAGGCGAAATCGTCATCACCGCCAGCCGCCACCGCACGCAGGCGATGAACCGCGACGACGCCCTCGACCGCCTCGCCGAAATCCTCCGCGCCGCCCTCGTTCCCCCGAAGCCCCGCCGCGCCACCCGCCCGACGCTCGCCTCGAAGCAGCGCCGCCTCGAGGGCAAGGCGAAACGAAGCACCACCAAGAAGCTCCGTTCCGTACGACCGGGAATGGACTAGCGCGACCGCCACAAACCCGCCCAGATTTACGCGCCAGTATTGTTTGCGACATAAACCGACGCGGCGTATCATGAACGACCTCGAGAAAGCCCTCGCCGACATCGTCGAAATCAAGAGCCGCCTCGCCCAGTCGAGCGAGTTCCTGGGCCTGGGCCCTGCCGCACTGGCTGCTTCCGGCGGCCTTGCGCTGCTCGTCGCCGCCGCCCAGTCAATTGTTCCCGGCGGGACCGATCCGATGCCCTACTTCGCCGCCTGGGTCGCGACCGCCGTCGTCGCCTGCACCCTGATCGGCGCCGAAATGCTGCGTCGAGGCCGCTATCACCACGCCGGCCTGGCCGACCAGATGATCCGCGAGGCCGTGCTGCATTTCGTCCCGGCGGGCGTCGCCGGTGCCGCGCTCCTCGCCTTCTTCGCCCGCTTCGCGCCCGATGACCTGTGGCTGGTCCCCGGCCTGTGGCTGATCCTCGTCAGCCTCGGCATCTTCGCCGCCGCGCGCTCGCTGCCGCAGGGCACGGTCTATGCCGGCGCCTGGTACTTCCTCTCGGGCTTCACCACCCTCTTCCTCGCCGCCGCCGACCACACCCTCAACCCCTGGTCGATGGGCCTGCCCTTCGCCCTCGGCCAGTGCGGCGTCGCCTGGCTCGTCCACCGCGCCACGGAGGCCCGCCATGCCCGCTGAAGCGCCCTTCGCCTACGACGGCCTTGACCGTACCATCCACGAAAAGGCCCGCCTCGGCATCCTCACCTCGCTCATCACCCGCCCCGAAGGCCTGAGCTTCAACGACCTGCTGCGCCTCTGCGCCCTCACCCAGGGCAATCTCAGCCGCCACCTGCAGGTGCTCGAGGAAGCTGGCCTCGTCGAGATCGTGAAGGGCTACCAGCTCAACCGCCCTCATACCCACGTCCGCCTCACCAAACCCGGCCGCCAGCGCTTCCTCGACTACCTCCAGATCCTGGAGCAGATCGTCAAAGACGCCGCCGAAGCCCCTGATCCGACTCCGAAACCGGCATAGCCAAATGAAACGCCGAGGTGGACAGGGTCCTCCCCCGGGAGGGGAACCGCCGAAGGCGGTGGAGGGGGCGGCAACAACACCAACCTCCCACCCCCTCACCACTGCGCCTGACCGACCGCCGTCCCCCTGACCGCCCCCTCCACCACCCTACGGGTGGTCCCCCTCCCCCGCT
>JAEYTN010000156.1 GCA_023433985.1 Pseudomonadota bacterium
ATCGGGCACCGTGGGATCGAGCACGCGCCGCATGTAAAACAAGGTCGCGCCGAGGATGCCGTACAGCGCCGGCAGGTACCACAGCCCGAGCGCGTTGCTCCAGTGCCGCATCCCCTCGAGGAAGGGAACATAGGCAGGCAGCGACGCGGGCGTGAAGCGGATACCTTCAGCGCACAGAACATCCAGAGTGTTGTGCACGTAGACCGACAGCGCTTTGCCGGTATCGCTGCTCGGCACATATTTGACGTTTGCCACCAACTGGGGGCTGTTGCCGGAAATAGCGCAGGGTTGGTACTCGGGCAACGCTTCCAGGGACGGCGTAGTCGCGCCCGGGGGCGTCGCGGCCGCTGTGGCTGAACGAACCAGCTGCAACTGGCCAAAGTAGGCCACTACCCCGGTCCAGGCATTGCGGATGTGATCGTGGACGAGCGTGTTCTCCTGCAAGAACGTTCGCATGTCCGGCACGAGGTCGTCGAAGCGTGCCTGATAGGTATGAAGCTGGTCCACGAGCACGAAGAAGGGCTCCTCGGGGAGCTCTGCGCCTGTCGGCACCTTCGAGCGCATCAACTGACGGACGATTGATCCGATTGCGGCCCTCGGTTCGTCGTTCTGAAGTTGCTCGACGCTCCGGATGATTTCCGCACCCCGGTTGTACTGAACCGTCCAGTACGCGGTGAAGCCCATCAGGAGCAGCGAGAAGATCACGAATGCGAAATTGCCGCGCGTATAGTGGTGTTGATGATGGAACGGCTTCCAGTCGTCGTTTCGCAGGTCCGCCAGCGTTGTCGGGTACATCGCCGCGACAGCGCGGTTGAGGGCGGTCTGCAACGTGATGATGGCAGGGTGGTCCCATGGTGTATCGAGGCCGACTTTTTCGAGGGCGGCGATCGCGAGGACCAGGTTGTTGTCGGCGAGCCGGCCGGACCGTTGTCCATACACGGCGACACGACGGGCATCATCGAGGAGTTCGCTGAGAAGCTCGGCAGAGTCGAGGGGCAGAGTCGTTTCGGTCGACTGAACTGGCGGCGTGCCTGGTACCGGCTCCGGACCAGATGGCTCCGCGCCGGGCGCCGACTGGTCCGAGGCGGGGTCGGGAGTCATCAGATGAACTGCCCGGCAACGGGCCCCCCGGCGGTGTCACAGTAGCATGAGGAACCAACCGTTCCCCATATCTGCGCCCAGCACCAGAATTGCGGAGTTGCACAGATTGAACCCGGCGGATGCGATGGCACTTGGGCCGTGGCGACGTTGATCCCCGAGAGGTAAGTGGCGACCGCCAACAGTAGAAAGGCGGCAGCCGTCTTGAATTTCTTCATGACATGCGCCCTCTGTACTTATGTTCATTATAGCATGAATGCCGAGAGCGGCAACAAATACCCTGTCGTCAATTTGAACGGATCGGATACGCGCGGCCGCGCCGCTCAGTTGCCCACCCCGGCGATCGGGCGTATATGCCCCGCATCCAAAGTGGCCCTTGAACCCATCCGGATGTGAGAGAGATGTTGAATTCGCTTGATTTGCCCGAGCGTCCCGAGGACACGCGCGTCGTGGTCGCGATGTCGGGGGGCGTGGATAGTTCGGTCGTGGCGGGGCTTCTGGCCCGTGAAGGCTACGACGTGGTGGGCGTGACGCTCCAGCTTTACGATCATGGCGAGGCGACGCACCGCAAGGGTGCGTGCTGCGCGGGGCAGGATATCCACGACGCGCGGCGCGTGGCGCAGGCGCTCGGGATTCCGCACTACGTGCTCGACTACGAAGAGCGCTTCAAGAATTCGGTGATGGAGCCGTTCGCCAATGCCTATCGGCAGGGCGAGACGCCGGTGCCGTGCATTGCGTGCAACCAGAGCGTGAAGTTCGTCGACCTGATGGAGGTCGCGCGCGACCTTGGCGCCGACGTGCTGGCGACGGGCCACTATGTGCAGAGCAAGCTCGTGGACGGGCGGCGGCGGCTGTTCAGGCCGATCGATGACAGCCGGGACCAGAGCTACTTCCTGTTCGCGACGACGCAGGAGCAGCTGGATTTCCTGCGCTTTCCGCTGGGCGGAATGACCAAGCCGGCGGTGCGCGAACTGGCGCGAGAGCTGGGGCTCGAGGTGGCCGAAAAGCACGACAGCCAGGACATATGCTTCGTGCCGCAGGGCAAGTATGCCGACGTGATCCGCAAGATGCATCCCGAGGCGCTGGAGCGCGGCGAGATCGTGCATCTCGACGGTCGGGTCCTCGGCACGCATGACGGCATCGTCAACTACACGGTGGGGCAGCGGAAGGGGCTCGGCGTCGCGACGGGCGAGCCGCTCTACGTGATCAAGCTGGAGCATCGGACGGGGCGGGTGGTGGTCGGGCCGCGCGAGGCGCTGATGACCAAGACGGTGCGGCTCAGGGACGTCAATTGGCTCGGCGAGAGGGCGCTGGCGTCGCTTGCGGCGGGCAACGGCATGCCGATTGAGGTGAAGGTGCGTTCGACGCGGCCGCCGCAGGCCGGGGCGGTGCACATGGAGGGCAGCGACGTGTTCGTGACGCTGTTCGCTGGCGAGTACGGGATTTCGCCGGGGCAGGCCTGCGTGTTCTACGCCGACGAGAGCGGGACCACCGAGGTGCTGGGCGGCGGGTTCATTGCCGAGGCCGTGCCGGCGGCGCTGGTGGCGTGATCGTTCGGGCGGAGGGGCCGGCCGACCATGCCGCCGTGGCGGCGCTGATCGACGAGGCGTTCTCGCCGATGGCGTTTGCCAGCGGCGGGGAGGCGGCAATCGTTGCAGCGCTGCGCCGGGCTGGCGGGGTGACGCTGGGGCTGGTGGCCGAGGACGCGGGACAGGTCGTCGGGCAGGCGACGTTCTCGCCGGTGACGATCGATGGCCGCGACAGCAGCTGGCATGCGCTGGGGCCGATCGCGGTGGCGCCGGAGCGGCAGGGGCAGGGGATCGGGACGGCGTTGATCGCGGACGGGCTGGCGCGGCTGCGGGCGCTCGGCTCGGCGGGATGTGTGCTGACCGGCTCGGGGTACTATCGGCGGTTCGGGTTCAGGAACTCGGAGCGGATGCGGGTGGAGGGGTATCCGCCGGAGCACTTCCTGGTGCTGCCGTTCGCGAGCGAGGCCGATGGCATCGTGGCGTTTCACCCGGCGTTCGGGTGAGGCTCAGTTCGACGGGACCGGGGTGGTCTGCTGGGCCTTCTGCTCCTGCGCGCCTTCCTTTACCGCCTGGTAGTTGGTCAGGCTGCCGAAGAGGGCGGCTACGACGTAGGTGAGGAGCAGGGCGCCGAGGATCAGGAGGACGACGCGGGAGCCGTTGAGGCGCCAGGGATTGTGGGG
>JAEYTN010000180.1 GCA_023433985.1 Pseudomonadota bacterium
CGTGGGCGAAGACGCGGTGCGGCACCTCGATGCCGGCGCTCATCAGGAAAGCCGGCCAGTAGACCGTGTGGAAGCGGATGATGTCCTTGCCGATGACGTGCAGGTTTGCCGGCCAGAACTTGGCGAACTGTTCGGAGTCTGCCTCCGGGAAGCCGACGCCGGTGATGTAGTTGGTGAGCGCGTCGACCCACACGTACATGACATGGCCGGGCGCGTTCGGCACCGGGATGCCCCAGTCGAAGGTCGTGCGGCTGATCGAGACGTCGCGCAGGCCCGCCTTCACGAACGAGATGATCTCGTTGCGGCGCTCGTCGGGCGCGATGAACTCCGGGTGCTCTTCGTAGAGCTTCAGCAACCGGTCCTGGTAGGCGGAGAGGCGGAAGAAGTAGCTGTCCTCCTCGACCCATTTCACCTCGGCGCCGGTGGGTGCGAACTTCTTGCCGTCCTCGCCGTCGGTGAGTTCGTCCTCGTCGAAATAGGCCTCGTCGCGCACCGAGTACCAGCCCTTGTAGACCGACTGGTAGATGTCGCCCTTGTTGCTGGCGGCCATCCGCCGCCAGATCTCCTGGCTCGCCTTGTAGTGGCGCGGCTCGGTGGTGCGGATGAAGTCGTCGTTGGAGACGTTGAGACGCCCCGCCAGCTCCTTGAAGCGCGCGGCGTTGCGGTCGGCCAGCTCGCGGGCGGTGATGCCCTCGCCCGCCGCCGTCTGCACCATCTTGATGCCGTGCTCGTCGGTGCCGGTGAGGAAGTAGGTTTCCTTGCCCTGAAGCCGGGCCCAGCGGGCGATGGCGTCGGTCGCGATCATCTCGTAGGCGTGGCCGATATGCGGGGCGCCGTTGGGATAGGCGATGGCGGTGGTGACGTAGAACTTGTCGGTCATGATGTGGGCGCGACGCTCAAAAGCTGGTGTTTCCGGATCGCATCGAGAAGGGCGACCAGGGTCTGCCGCATGTCGAGATTGTATTCATCGGCATCGGCAAGCGAAAGTTGGGCCTTGTCCCATAGCTCATTGGCGGAGGCAAGCCGGGCACGGTCGCCGGAGTTGGCGGCCTCGGTCGCAGCGGCAGCGATCCAGTCGTTGAGCATGTCGCGGGCGAAACGGAGTTCGGCGCCGTCTCGATCCGCCCCGAGCTGGTCGGCAAGCGCGATGCGGGCCGCAGAGGGCGCGTTCACCGGGTCGCGCAGATAGCCGGCGAGCGCTCCGAGCACGCCGTCGTCGCCAAGCTTGAGTGCCTCGAATCCCCGGCGTGGGCGACCATTGGCGAAGCCGACCGCGCGCTCCAGGGCAGCGGAGTCGGAGTCCGTCGTTCCGGCAAGGACCGCCCTGACGTCCGCCTCCGGGATGGGCCGGAGGGCGACCTGGAAGCAGCGCGACTTGATTGTTGGCAGCAGCGAGCCGGGCCGGTGCGAGACGAGGAGGAAGGTCGTGTCGGCGGGCGGTTCTTCGAGGATCTTGAGCAGCGCATTGGCGCTGGACGGGTTGCAGTCGTCGATCGGGTCGATGAGCGCGATGCGGTGTCCCGCCCTGCCCCGCGTCATCCGCATCTCTTCGATGAAGCCGCGAACCTCGTCGACGCGGATCTGCGTGTAGTAGCCCTTGCCGGTATCGCGCGCCGCCTTGCGCATCACGAAGAGGTTCGGATAGGCGCCGGCCGCGACCTGCGCCGCGATGTGGGACGGGCTCTCGTCGCCCGTACGCTCGAAGATCCTTCGCGCGACGTCGAAGGCCAGCGTCGCCTTGCCGATGCCGCGCGGGCCGTGGATCATGATGCCATTGGGGAGGCGCCCGGAATCGAGCCGCGCCATCAAGGCCTCGGTCGCGGCGGCGTGGCCGAGCACCCGCTGCTGGAACTCCGGCGGCGGCACGCCGTCGAGCTGGTCGGGCTCGCGCTCGGGATAGTGGGTCACGAGAGCGCCTTGGTCTCGAGCTCCGGATAGCGGCGCGTGAGGGTGTCCCACACTTCCTGCTCCAGCGCGTCCTCGCCCTGGTTGGCGGGAAGGACCACGCAGCGGTCCTGGTTCTGCGCGGCGATGTCGAGGAAGGCCTGGCGCAGGCGCCGATGCCAGTCGAGGTCTTCCTTCTCGAAGCGGTCGCCGCTCTGGGCCAGCGCCGGCTCGAGCTCACGGGCGTTGACGCGGTTGAAGGCCACCACCGGATCCATGTCGAGCACGAAGGTGAGGTCGGGCGCATGGCCGTCGAGCGCCAGCGTCTCGAGGCCGCGGATCAGCTTGGGGTCCACGCCGCCGGTCAGGCCCTGATAAGCGCGGGTGGAATCGTGGAAGCGGTCGGAGATAACCCACTTGCCCGACTTGAGGCTGGGAGCGATCAGCTGGTTGACGTGGTCGAGCCGGGCGGCGGCAAACAGCACCGCCTCGGCCCCTGGCCCCCAGGCTTCGGAGCGCCCTTGCAGGATGAAGGCCCGCACGTGTTCGGCCTTGGGCGTGCCACCGGGCTCGCGCGTGCGCACCGCCTCGATCCCGAGGCGGTTCAGCCGGACGAGCAGGCGCTTGACCTGCGTGGATTTGCCGACGCCCTCGCCACCCTCGAACGTGATGAAGCGGGACGCCACCGCTGGGATATCGAGCATGGCGCCTTGTATCGTCAGAGCCAGCCGAGAGCCAGTTCTTTCAGTGCATCGGTAGCCTTGCGGACGAGGTCGCCATCCTCGACGTCGGCCCCCGCATAGAGCGGAGTCTGCTGCACCAGCTTGCCGTCGCACTTGACGTTGAGCAGCCCGAGTTGCTGGCCCTTGACCACCGGCGGCCGGATCGGCGCGGTATAGGTCACATCGGCCTGCGGGCAGTTCTGTGCGCCCTTGGGCAGGAACAGGTCGATATTGTTCTTGCCCACGAGGCTGACCTCCGGCTCCCTGCCGCCATAGACCTGCGCCCGCACCACTTCCTGGCCCGCTGCATAGACCGGGACGAGCTCGAAGCCACGCGTGCCCCAGGTGATGAGCTTGCGGGCTTCCTCGGCGCGTTCGCTCATCGACTTCATGCCGTGCAGCACGCCGATGAGACGGCGCCCGCCGGCGGCGGTCGAGACGACCTCGCCATAGCCCGATTGCTCGGTATGGCCGGTCTTAAGCCCATCCACGCCGATCCCGACCTCGAGCAGCGAGTTGCGGTTCATCTGGCGGATCTTGTTCCAGGTGAACTCCTTCTCGGAGAAGATCGGGTAGAACTCGGGAAACTGCGCGATGATGAAGCGCGCAATGGTCGCGAGGTCGCGGGCCGATGAGTACTGGTCGGGGTCCGGCAGGCCGGTGGCGTTGGTGAAGTTGGAGTTGGTGAGCCCGATCTCCTGGCCGAGCTTGTTCATCATTTGCGCGAAGCCGGTTTCGGTACCGGCAATGCCCTCGGCGAGCGCGATAGCCGCGTCGTTGCCCGACTGGATGATGACCGAGCGGACGAGGTCCATCACGGGGATCTTTGAGTTGAGCTCGGCGAACATGGTCGAGCCACCCGAGGAGGCGCCGCCATCGCGCCAGGCATGCTCGGAAATGAAGAACTCGTCGGTGGGCTGCAGCTTCTTTTGCTGCAGCAGGTCGAAGACCACGGCGAGGGTCATGAGCTTCGCCATGCTGGCCGGCTCGAGACGCTCGTCGCCGCCCTTGTTGAACAGGATCGTGCCCGACTCGTAGTCCATCAGCAGCGCAAACGGCGCCTTGCTGTCGAACTCCTGGGCCTCCGCTACGGGAAGCGTCAGCAACGCGGCCAGAATCGCCGCGATGAAGAAACCGAACTTGCGCATCGTGATCTCGCCCGCGGCCCGTCCGCGGCCGCCCGGTTACTATAATAGGCTGAGGTCGTTGAGGCCAAGTTCACGGGCGAGCGCCATCACATCGTTTCGCGATACGCCGGGCTTGAGCTTGGTCAGGGTGAGGCGCGTGGCATCGGCGCCCGGAATCCGGACCTGCTCCTCGTCCACTGCGCCGAGCAGCGCGAAGGACTGCACCACCTGCTGCGCCGCTGCCGGGTCCTTGAACACGCCGAGTTGAAGCTTCAGCCGGCGTTGGTCCTCGTCGACAGTGGCCGCCCAGGCCTGCAACTCCGGCGCGCCATTCGCCATGGCGGTCGCAGCGGCGATGGCCCCGTCGATCGTCTCGTTGCTGCTTTCGGCGTAGCCGAACAGCGTATCGAAGATGCCGGTGGGCTCGGCCTGCGCCAGGCGGGTCGCGTGCTCGTCGAGGCGCGTGGGCGACTCGACGCTGGCAAGCAGCATGCGGGTGTCGTCGCCATTGAGCGGCGCCGGGCCGACATACTCGACCTGGATCTTGCCGACGCCCCTGTCGGCGTAGCCGAGAATGGCCGCTGTGCGATAGCTGAGGTCCATTACCCGGCCATGCAGGTAAGGACCCCGATCGTTGACGCGACAGATGATCGAGCGGCCGTTCTCGAGGTTGGTGACGCGGACATAGCTGGGGAGCGGCAGGACCGGCGACGCACAGGAAATGGCGTGGGCCGAGAAGATTTCGCCGTTGGCGGTCTGGCGACCGTGGAAGTCGTTGCCATACCACGAAGCGGAGCCGGCAGCGACGTAGCCCATCGGGTTCTCGATGGGCTCATAGACGTCGCCCGCAACGACATAGGGCTTGCCCACCACGTAGCGGCCGCCACCCTTCGGCGGGTTCTTGGCGGTGGAGAGACGCGGGCTCGCCTTCACGCCGAACTTGGCCTCGGTGAAGGCGCCACGCTTCACATGCGGAACGCCGGAAGAGCTCGCTCCACAGGCCGCAAGCGCGCCGGTGGCGAGGACGATGACCAGGAGCCGGGCGGCCGAACGGAGGTCGCGGGGGATTGCTGGCAAAGTTCTACACCTGAAACTGAAACTCGAACGCGCATGTAGCCGCAGGTTGGACCTGCGCGCCTCAGCGGAAGCGAATTGTGGTTGAGGTGCGGTTAATTTGATGAAAATGCGCGGGATTTCGCCTGCGCGACTACCTCCCCAGCCACCCCGCCAGGGCTTGCACGACCGCAGCGGGCTGCTCGATTGGGCTCATGTGCCCTGCCCCGGCAACAGTCACGAGATCGGCGCCGGGAATGGCCTCGGCCATGGCCTCGGCATCGGCGACGGGCGTGATGGCATCGGCTTCGCCGACGACGATGGTGGTCGGCACGCGAATGGACGCGAGGTCGGCGCGCGAATCCGGGCGTTCGAGGATGGCCCGCTGCTGTCGGATGTAGACCTCCGCGCCGTTCCGTTCGGCCATGCGCAGGCTGATCGCCCGGAGGTCGGGACGGCCGGCATTGTCCGGGTGGACGCCGTTGGGGAAGTTCTGCGTCGTGACCTGCAGGTGCTTGCCCCGCTCGGAGAGGCGGATCGCGTCGCGGCGTTTTTCGGCCTGCTCAAGGGTGTCGCGTCGGGCCATCGTGTCGAT
Organism: Pseudomonadota bacterium; assembly: GCA_023433985.1. Lineage (GTDB taxonomy): Bacteria > Pseudomonadota > Alphaproteobacteria > Rhizobiales > Devosiaceae > Devosia_A. The sequence continues at coordinate 5,382 of JAEYTN010000180.1, forward strand.
GAGCCCGAGCCGGGTAATGCGCTCGGGCGCCCGCCGCAGCATCTCGAAGGCGATGTAGCCGCCCATGGAGAAGCCCGCGAGCGCAAAGCGCGGCGGCGCGTCTTCGAGAATCGCGGCGGCGATCTCGGCTATGCTGCCTCCGCGCTTGTGG
>JAEYTN010000199.1 GCA_023433985.1 Pseudomonadota bacterium
CCCCGATATTGATCATCAGGTCGCAGTCATGCATCGCCATGTTGGCTTCGTAGGTGCCGTGCATGCCGAGCATGCCCATCCACTGCGGGTTGGAGCCGGGGAAGGCGCCGAGCCCCATCAGCGTCGAGGTGACGGGGAAGCCGGTGAGTTCGGCCAGCTCGCGCAGCTTTTCGCTGGCCTCGGGCCCCGAATTCACCACGCCGCCGCCGGTATAGAAGATCGGCCGCTCGGCGCGCAGCATCAGGTCCACCGCCGCCGCGATGGCCGAGGTGTCGCCGGCAGTCGCCGGGTGGTAGCTCTTGTGGCGCGTCGCCGAAATCTCGTCGGGCGCGTAGTAGGTGCCCACCGCGAACTGCACGTCCTTGGGGATATCGACCAGTACCGGGCCGGGCCGGCCGGTGCCGGCGATGTGGAACGCCTCGTGCAGCACGCGCGGCAGGTCGGCGACGTTCTTCACCAGGTAGTTGTGCTTGGTGCACGAGCGGGTGATGCCGACCGTGTCGCATTCCTGGAAGCCGTCGGTGCCGATCAGCGTCGTCGGCACCTGCGCCGAGATCACCACCAGCGGCACCGAATCCATCAGCGCATCGGTGAGCGGCGTGACGACGTTGGTGGCGCCCGGGCCGGAGGTCACCAGCACCACGCCGACCTTGCCGGTCGAACGGGCATAGCCCTCGGCCATGTGGCCGGCGCCCTGCTCGTGGCGGACGAGGATGTGCTGCACCTTGTCCTGCTGGAACATCGCATCGTAGATCGGCAGCGCCGCGCCGCCGGGGTAGCCGAAGATATGCTCCACCCCGTTATCGGTGAGCGCCTGGATCACCATCTCCGCGCCCGTCATCTGCTCGGCCATTCGTTCACTCCACTCCTCTTCCCCTTCCCTTCTCCCCTTGTGGGAGAAGGTGGCCCGAAGGGCCGGATGAGGGGTCTGTTGTTTTCACTTCACCGGCCGAAGCCGGAATCCAAGGCAATAAAAAAGGCCCCTTGAGGGACCTGTTTTCGGCGCACCAGCCATCCGCGGGGACCTTTACCCCACGCGACCGATGCGCCCCACTACTACGATAAGCTTCTGCACGAGATGTGCTCCGACGAATTGCTGGCGGGGTTTATGAGCGCGGTGGGGTGGAGGTGTCAAGGGGTGTAGCGAACGCCTCCGTCAAACACGCGCAAACAGTATAGCGCCAAGTCGCAACTGACGCTAACAAGTGCAGCGGGGGTAAATTTCATGCGAGAACTTGATATTTCAGAACTTGATAAGCGGCATTCCGGCGTCAGCGCAGGTACCGCGCTCGCCTATCTCGAAGCGACGACAGTGTGCCTTGATCGACACCACATCTCACCAACATTGGTAGCAATATCAGACAACGCAGCCACCAGCGAAGCAGGTCTCTCGTGGGCTATCCCGGACGACCGGTTGAAGGCCTCCTGGAACAATCAAGATGACGCGACGGCTACAGGAGCGTATTGCGTAGCTCTCGCCACCATGGAGCTGACTCGCGGCTTGGTGGCCCTCGGTCGCGCTGAAACGCGCACAGGCGCTGACTACTATCTTGGCCGGCCGGGAGAAACTCTTGAGGATTTCGAAGGAAGCCTTCGGCTAGAGGTTTCCGGGATTAATCACGGGACAGACGCGATGGTACGTCACCGGCTAAGTCAGAAAATCGCGCAAGCCCAGCGAGGCAACTCGAATCTGCCTGCAATCGCGGCAGTAGTCGAGTTCTCCGGTCCTGGGGTACTCGCGGGCGACGTACCTGACAAATGACCTGGCAAGAACACCATACCGCCAGCCAAGAACTCGCCGTCCTAGCCCATGATTTGGTGCGGTCGGGCAATCCAGACGCGGCAGCCACTTTCCTGGAGGCAGCACGTCGTGAGCGTCTGGCATTGGAAGCTCTCGGGGCTGATAAGGTTAGAACAATAGGTGTTACTGCCATCAGCGCGGCATCGCTTTTCTACAAGGCAAAAGCCTACGATCAGGCTGCGATCTTGGCCCATGAAATGCTATTGCGCCAAGAACTGCCAGTCTTCGCTCGACAGGAACTTCGGCAGATCCTTCAATCCATCTGGAACGAAGAGGCACAACGCGAAGCCAATCGAGTCTTCTCAGGTAGCCAAATTCTTGTCTCTATCCGAGGTGGTCAGGTACTGACCGGCGGTGCTCCGATGGACATTCTACTTTCCAAGGTGCAGGGCATCCAAAGCTTTGTCGTGCGGGTAGCTGAGTTGCTGAGCGAGTTGCCCTTGCGTCTGCAGGGCCCACCTACTCAGTCAATAGGCGACAGTTACAGGCCTTGGTTGTTCCAAAGTCCGCCCGGCAGTTACCAGTTTTCGGTTGCCATTGAGTCGCCCCGACAAGGCGACATGTTTCCGGTCTCAAACGTGAGCGGAACGCACGTAACGGAGAAGTTCCTCAACATACTCCGGAGTGCATGCGAGACGCCCGAGATCGGACTCGCTGACGTTGTTGGAGATGAGGGATACCGACGCACGTTTCTAAAGTTGACAAGGAACCTGGCGCCGACCGGCAAGACAATCGAGGAGATTGCAATCACCGGGACGAGAAGCGATCGGCCGGTACTAATGTCTTCCAACTCGCGCAAAGAACTAGGCGCTGCTTTGCGCAAATTGGAGTCATCGTTCGACGCGAATGAAGAGGTCGCGGTCAACGGAGTGCTTAGGGCGCTGGACCTTGACCGCGATTGGCTCGATGTTGGAGATGGGGTGCAGTCGACCCGCATTTACGGTGTCGCTGAAGCAGTGGATGACGTGATCGGACCGATGGTCAATCAACGCGTGTCGGTTAGAGCGCGGCAGGTCTCAAAGCAGCGTTTGAGTTTCATAGACATTGAGCTGGACGAGTAGGTACGCCCACTACCTCACTCACCCCCGCAATATCTTCCCCATCGCCTTCCCCTTCGCCAACTCGTCGATGAGTTTGTCGAGGTACCGTATCTCCCGCATCGGCTGTTCCTCGATTTCCTCGACCCGTAACCCGCAGATCACGCCGGTGATGAGGGAGCGGGCGGGGTTGAGGGCCGGGGCGTGGGTGAAGAAGTCGGCCATGGTGGTGCGGTCGGCGATCACCCTTGCGAGCGACGCCTCGGTGTGCCCGGTGAGCCAGCGGATGATCTCGTCGACCTCCGCGCGGGTCCGCCCCTTCTTTTCGGCCTTCTCGATATAGAGCGGATAGACGCTGGCAAACGCCATCCTGTAGACCCGCTCATTGTTCTTCGAATTCATCGCGCCCTCCTTCCGCCCCCACGATAGCGCCCCGCCCGCCCCCGCCAAGGAAAATCTCGGCTTCGCGAGGAGGGGCCGGCATACTCGTCCCGGCTGGCGGCTCGTTCGGGCCACCACCCTCGTCCCACCCCCAACGTGTCATCCCGAGCTTGACCCGGGACCCAACTCGAAACCTGCGCTGGGGAGGTGGTTCCCGGCTCTTCGGCCGGGATGACACCGCAGTGAACTAGGGCGCCTGAGCGAACTTATCCCCGCGGTTTCTGAACGTGAGAGACTCACACCCGTCCGCTGCACCGAAGCGAGATCATGACGAGTGGTTGGTGCAGCGGAGGTTGGGTGGTTGGGAAGTCGTTCCCGGCCAGGCCTAAAGTACTTCGGCATGGGCCGGTTTGCCGGCCAAGCCGCTATGGACGCAAGGGGCATCCGATGCAGGGTGCTCCAGGGGGCAAGGTCGCCATGCATAAGGCGGCCGGGAGAGGTGGCGATGCGGGTGGATTCCCGGTCGCAGGCCGCCCAGGCTTTCCGCGATGCGGCACGGGATGCTCCCGAGCCGGGGTACCATAAGCCCAAAATCCCGATCGGCTGGCGAGGCGAGAGCCTCAACATAACTGCGGACTACCGCGCCGAGGATCAGACCTCGCCGGCCCCGCTTCACTGCCCCAACAAGGGGGCAGGGTTCTTTGAAACCCGCGGCCGGCAGGCTGGCGGGAGCGTTCGCACGCCTACAGGGGAGATCGCGGCGTTGTGCCTGTATCGCCCCCTCCACCGCCTCCGGCGGTCCCCCTCCCCCGCTTCGCAGGGGAGGATCGGGAGCGCGTTGCACCCGAGGTGGACTGCACGTGATCCTCCCCTGTCGAAGACGGGGGAGGGGGACCATGCGAAGCATGGTGGAGGGAGCGGCCACGCGCACAACGCCTATCCCAGCCTCGCCGTGGAGCTTCGCACCACCAGTTCCGCCGCGAACATATCGCGTCGTCCGCTGGCTTCCGCCCTGCCCCCGATCAGGTCGAGCAGCACTTCGATGGCGCGTTCCGCCATCGGCGCCAGCGGCACGCGGACGACCGTCACCGGCGGATCGAGCAGGTCGGCGAAGTCGAAATCGTCGATGCCGACGAGCGAGAGGTCGCGCGGCGCCCGGAGGCCGAGGTCGTGCAGCGCGTGCAGTGCCCCCAGCGTCATCATGTTGGAGATGGAGAGCAGCGCCGTCGGCGGGGCGGGCCCGCGCATCGCCTCGATCACGCTTTGCCGCGCCAGCTCCTGCTCGTAGTCGCCGGCAAGCTGCAGGGCCGGATGGATCTCAAGCCCCGCGGCCCGGTGCGCGGCGAGATAGCCCTCGAGGCGATCGGCACTCGTTGCCAGCCCGGCGATGCCGGTGAGCACCGCTATGCGGCGGTGCCCCAGCCCGATCAGGTGCTCGGTGGCGAGTCGCGTTGCCGCGACATTGTCGAGCTTCACCACGTCGTAGCCGAGCCCCTCGACATACATGTCGAGCAGCACCGTGGGCACATGGATTTCGGCCGCGAGCCGGCTGCCATGCTCCACGTCCGACCGCGTGGGGATGATGATGAGGCCGGCGACGCGCTGCCGGCGCAGCATGCGCAGGATCTGGTTCTCGCGCTCCGAATCCTGCCCGGTGGAGAACACCATCGAGAGGTAACCGGCCGCGAGGCAGGCATTCTCGATGATCCGCGCCACCTGGGCGAAATGCGGGTTGGTGATGCTGGGCACGATCAGCCCGATCAGCCGCGAGTTGCCGCTCCTCAGGCTCTGCGCCCCACCATGCGGCACGTAGCCGAGCGCTGCCACCGCCTCGGCGACCTTGGCCAGCACGTCCTCGCTGACCGGCGCCGAGCGATTGATGGCGGCCGACGCGGTGGAGATCGCCACGCCCGCATGCCGCGCCACATCCTTGATCGTCGCCACGCCACCTCCTGGAACCACGGCAGCAGGCCGCACGAGCCCACTTGCCAAACCGATATCGAAATGCACTATACGAAAC
>JAEYTN010000207.1 GCA_023433985.1 Pseudomonadota bacterium
CCTTCCACCTCTACGGCGGCATCTCGGCGACGCTCGACGTGGGCGGCACCAGGGTGGCGGTGCGGGAAGCGTCGAACTATCCGTGGTCGGGCGCCGTTGCGATCAACATCGACCCCGAGGCCGACAAGGCCTTCGACGTGAAGCTGCGCGTGCCGGGCTGGTGCAAGGGCGCGACGATCAGGGTCAACGGGCAGGCGGTGGAGGCGAAGGCGGTGAACGGCTACGTCACCATTCACCGCACCTGGGCAAGGGGCGACAGCATCGCGCTCGACCTGCTGATGCCGGCCGAGCGGGTCTTTGCGCATCCGGCAGTGGTGATGGATGCGGGCCGCGTGGCGCTGAAGCGCGGGCCGCTGGTCTACTGCGTCGAGGAGGCCGACAATCCCGGCGGCACGGTGCAGCGGCTGAAGCTGCCGCGGCAAAGCGAACTGGTCGTCCGTCAGCGCGACGACCTGTTCGACGGCGTCGTCACGCTCCAGGCGTCGGCGAAGGCTATCGACGAGGCCGAGTGGAACACGCTCTATCGCACCGCGCCGCCGAAGGAGGCTCCGGCCACGCTGACGGCGCTGCCGTATTACCTCTGGGCGAACCGGGGGCAGGGATCGATGGTGGTGTGGATACCGGAGTCGTAGGGGGGCGAGTCCTCCCGTTCATCGATCCGGCGGGAGGAGGCGATGTTGCTGGCGCAGCGTGTGCGGACGCCCCCTCCACCACGCAGCGCGAGGTCCCCCACCCCCGCTGAAGCGGTGGAGGAGCACCGCGGCGTTGGTGATTGCCGGTGTTGGAACGCTGCGCTTCGTGATCCAAAACCAAGGGGGCCGACCGGCCCCCTCGGCGTACCAGCCCTACGGCATCGTTGTCATTCGGCGGCTACCGCCATGCCGCCGAACTGCTGTTCGAGCAGGGCGCGCTCGTAGGCGAGGCGCGAGCTGGCGCGTTGCGGCGCCTCGAAGTGCACTTCCTCGGCGCGGGCGAACAGCTTGGCGCGTTCCTCGTCGGTCGACATGAAGAACGGATAGCGCCTGAGGGTCGCCGGCAGCTTGGTATTCACGTAGGCGCCGAACAGCTGCACCGGGAAGGCGAGGCCCGGATATTCGCGCTCCTCGCCCATCAGCTCGGAGCCGAAGACCCTGCGGTAGAACGCGGCATGCTCCGTCCGCACCGTCGCGAGGCAGGCATCGGCGTTGAAATAGACCGACGCCATCACCGCGATACGCAACGTCAAGAAAGGCAGGGCCGGATAGGCCAGCGACGCTTCGTAGTCGGCGGTGAAGCGCGAAGGATCGATGAAGGTTTCGCCCCGCGCCAGCAATGGCGTGATCACATCGGGGTGGCTCTTCATGCTGGCGCCGAAGGGGTACTTTGCCGTCACATGATGAATGCGGATGGAGCTCACCAGCTCGCCGTCGATATGAACGCCAAAACTCATGCCATTGGTAGCAGCGTCGAGATCGTCGACAACAATACCGGCGTCATTAAATGGCACGAATTCTTCGCGACGATAGGCTTCGTAGCGCAACCGGTAGATTGGATTGTCCGTTACATCCATTCTGACCCGCGAATACTCGACGCGGTCCAGTATATCCATAAGTGTGCCGGCAAACCGAGAAACCGGGGCAGCTGACGCTACTGCCGTGCCGCTATCCGAACGCATTAGGTACTCCGCAATCCCGGAGCTAACCTTAACCTCTCGTTAGGCATATTGAAATTCCTAAAATTGCAGGCATTCCGCGCGCTTGGAGCATAGGTTTGCGCGTTGATGCGTAGCTGTCGGAATTTCTATAGGTTCGGCAAAACCTTAACGGGTGTTAACCACGTTTGCGGTTAGCGGTCGCCGGCAGTAGCGCCTGGGCCGAATCGGAGCGGGCGCCCATGCTGGCGATCAGCTCGGCCACTTCGCGGCGCGGCAGCGGCACGCCGAACAGGTAGCCCTGGATCTGGTCCACCTTGGTGTGCTCGGCGATCTGGTTGAGCTGCTCCTCGGTCTCCACGCCTTCGGCGGTGACCGTCAGGTTGATGTCCTTGCCCAGCTGCGCCACGTTCGAAAGCAGCTTCAGCGAGCGCGGGTTCTCGCCGATATCCATGACGAAGGACCGGTCGATCTTCAGCTTGGTGAACGGCAGGGCCTGCAGGTAGCTCAGCGAGGAGTAGCCGGTGCCGAAATCGTCGAGGGCGATGCCGATGCCCTGCTTGGCGAGCTTGTTCAGCACCCTGGTGGCGACCGACTTCTCCTCGATCAGCGCGGTCTCGGTCACCTCGACCTCGAGCCGGTGCGCGGCGAGGCCCGAATCCGAGAGCGCCGCCTTCACCATCTGCGGTACGTCGGCGTTGCGGAAATCGCGCGCCGAGATGTTGACCGACACCGAGACTTCCTCGGGCCAGTTGCGGCACTCGGCGGTCGCGGCCTTCAGCACCCAGCGGCTGATATCGGAGATCAGGCCGGTTTCCTCGGCGATGGGGATGAACAGCGAGGGCGGAATCGAGCCGAGCTCGGGGTGGTGCCAGCGGGCCAGCGCCTCGCAGCTCACCACGCGGCGGCTCTTCAGGTCGACGATCGGCTGGAACACCAGGGTCAGCGCGCCATCGGCTACGGCCTGCTTGAGGTCGGCCTTGAGGCGCTGGCGGTAGCGGTAGTCGGTGTCCATCTCGTCGTGGAACACCTGCGCCTGTCCCTTGCCGTTGCCCTTGGCCTTGTAGAGCGCGAGGTCGGCCTTGGTCATCAGGTCATCGAGGTCGTCGGGCGCGTCGGTGACGGTGACCACGCCGATCGAGACATTGACCGAGAACACTTCGCCGGCCACCTCGAAGGCGCCGCGGAAGGCCTCGAGGATGTGGGCGGGATCGTCCACAGTGTCGGTCAGCTGCACGCCGCCGGCGCGATAGACGACGTACTCGTCGCCGCCGAGGCGCGCCACGAGGCTGTCCTTGCCGAGCACGCGGCTCAGCCGCTCGGAGGTTTCGACCAGCACGCGGTCGCCGATCAGGTGGCCCATGGTGTCGTTGACGTGCTTGAAGTCGTCGACGTCGACGATCATCAGCATGGCCATGTCCTGGGTCTTGCCGTGGCGGCGGCGCTCCAGGTCGGCTTCCACCTGCTCGGTGAAATAGGCGCGGTTGGGCAGGCCCGTCAGCGTGTCGTAATGCGCCATGTAGTTGATGCGCTCTTCGGCCTTCACGCGCTCGGTGATATCCTCGAAGAGCAGCACGGTCTTGTCCTGGCGCGACGAGACCGTCACCTCGCAGAACTGCCCGTCGGATAGCTTCAGCACCACCTTGCCGCCGCCGCCCTCGTTGACGGTGCCCAGCAGCAGGTCGGACGAACGCTGCGGCAGCGTGCCCTTGGCGGCGGCCGAGGAGATCATGGCGGCGAAAGGCCGGCCGGTCCAGTTGCCGGGGATCAGGGTGGAAAAGATCAGCTCGGCGCGGTCGTTGGCGACGAGGATCAGGCCGCGCTCATCGAGCATGCAGAGCCCGTGCTGCATGGTTTCGAGCGCCGTATCGAGCTCGGAGGCAAGGCGCGTCGCCTCGATGCGGCCGTGCACGGCGCGCAGCAGGATGGCGCGGATGTTGGCGGAAACCTTGCGCAGCGACACGATGAAGACGATCAGCACCACCGACAGCATCTGCGTGTGGAGCGCCCCGTCGAACAGCATGCCGACGGCCATGCCCACGCAGATGATCGCCACCTGCGACGTCACCAGCCGGTCGATGGCGAAGTTGCGGCCGGCGACGCCGACAAGCACCGCCACGGTGACCGAGAGCGAACTCATTTCGGCGAACGCCGTGTTCACGACCAGGAAGCTGTAGGCCATCCAGATCGAGTAGTTCGCCGCGATGGCCAGCGCTCCGACGGTGGCGCGCAGCTCCCAGCGGGTGGCGGTCTGCACGTCGTCGTCGGCGACCGCAGCGCGCTCGAACGACATCATGTCGATATTGCGGGCGATGCCGATGAAGGCGAAGGCGACCGCGATGGCGATCAGCACGGGCGAGTTCGCCTCGACGCCCGCGACGGCCGCAACCAACGCCGAGCTCAGGGCGCCAAGCATCATGACGCGCCGGTCCGCATAGAGCGACCGGATCATCGATACGTAGTCAACTGGCGGCAGCGACTTGTGGGCTGGCTCGAACATAGACCTTCACCAAGGTGTGAGGATCATGTCCGCCAAGCCGTTAATGCCTGATTGCGTTATCACGCCCGGATAGGGGCAAGTACGGATCCCCATGGGCGCTCAGAGCCCCAATCCGCGCAAATGGTTTATGCTTCGTTTGGCAAAGCTGCGCCAGTCCGAGGGGTCGTCGTGTTCGGTCACCAGATGGGTGGCCTTGCTGGCGCGGAACAGGGGCACCAGGGCCTCCCAGTCGATGATGCCGTCGCCAGTGGCAGTCCAGCCGCCTTCCTCGAGGGTGCCGCGAGGGGCGGTGTCCTTGACCTGGATGATGCCGATGCGGTCGGCGAACCTCGCGAGCTCCGCCGCGGGATCGGCGCCGGCGCGCTTCACCCAGCCGCAATCGATCTCGAACCACACGTCGGGGCCGGCGCCCTCGAACAGGTAGTCGATCGGCCGCTCGCCGCCGGGAAACGGCTCGAACTCGAAATCGTGATTGTGCCACGCGACCTTCAGGCCATGCGGCTTCGCCCGCTCGGCGCCGAGCGCCAGCTTTTCGCCGAGGCCGCGCCACCAGCCGGGTGTCGGCTGCCGCTCCTCCGCGCCGACCCAGGGCGGGATCAGCCAGGTGGCGCCGAGCGTCAGCGCGATGTCGATGAAACGGTCGGGTTCGGTGACGAGGCCGGAGAGGGGCATGTGGAAGCCGAAGCACTGCAGCTCGTTGTCGTCGAGCGCCCGGCGGAAGGCCTTCGGGTTGGCCTCGTAGGCCGGGAGCCAGGGTTCTATGGCGTCATAACCCATGCCCTTGAGCTGGGGGAACTGTGCCTCGAGCGGCGGGAAGTTGCGGGAGGAGTAGAGCTGGTAGGCGATGGGGTAGGGCACTTTTGGGGCCTTTCTGCTGTGGTCGGGACGCCCCCTCCACCACGCATCTGCGATGCGCGGTCCCCCTCCCCCGTTGTCACCGGGGAGGACCAGGTCGACCTCAGCGTGCGGAAAAAAGGCGGCGTTCCGAGGAGAGCAGAACGCCGACTATCCTCGTCAGGAAGGAGGATTTACTTAGGTTGCGGTTCCATGTCGTCGTTCCATTCGAGCAACTCGATCTGGACGCCGAGCTGGGGCTCGGTGTCGAAATAGGCGTAGCGGCCGTGGCCGCCATCGAACTCGGCCTGCTGCAGGAGCCGGTGGCCGTGGCTCTCGAAGAAACCGGTGCGGCGGGTCATGTTCCTGGTGCGGAAGGCGATGTGGTGGCAGCCTGGTCCCTTTGCCTCCAGCACGTCGCGCCAGGCGCTCTTCTCCGGCCCGGGCTCGAGGAACTCGACGTCGATATTGTTGAACTTGAACATGGCGAGGCGGGCGCTGACGGTAGCGGGCCGGCCGTCATAAACGGCCTGCGCCTCGTCGGGATCGGCCGCCTTGCCGATCGGGCCGGGCGTCTTGCCGGTCAGTTCCGCGAACCATTTGAGCGAGCGCTCAAGGTCGTCGGTAACGAAACATATCTGCATCACCACATCCTCGTCGAGGAGGCGGTCGTCTGCCGGGCCATGGGTCATTTGCCGCACCTTGGAAAGGGGTGCCGGGGCAGCGGCTTGGGAGGGCCGCCCCGGCACAGGGAGAAATCAGCCGAAGATGGCTTCGTAATTTTCCTTCAGCCCTTCGATCACGTCGTCGGGCGTCTGCGACTTGTCGGACCAGAAGTCGTACATCACGGTCCAGATGGCGTTGTGCCAGTCGGTGTCGGTGATGTTGAACGGGTTCGCCACCTGGCCGTCCGGCACGTTGAGCGCGTCCATCGCCACCTTGTTGCAGGCGTCCTGATACTCGGTCGAGGCGTCGGCGCGGGGCGAAGTCGAGCCCTTCTGCTGGTTCGCCCTGGCGGAGACGACAGGGTCCACGAAGGCGGCGACCAGGTCGAGCTCGGCCTTGTCGATCTCCTCACCCTGGCCGCCGAGGATGCCCATGGCGTCGGAAGTCACGGCCACGGCCTTCGAACCCGGGATCACCTCGCAGCCGAAATCCACCCCCGGCACCTTGCCTGCGGCCAGCCACTCGCCCTTCATCCAGTCGCCCATGATATGGAACAGCGCCTTGCCGGCGATCACCGTGTTGGTGGTCTCGTTCCAGGGACGGTTCTCGCTTTCGGGCGTCGCCTCGTTGGAGAAGGCGCGGACGATCTCGATGGCCTTGCGCACCTCGGGCGTGTCGAAGACGGTCTGGTCGACCTCGGCGCCATACATGCGGTTGTAGATTGCGGGCCCGGCGGTCGCCGCCAGCATGGCGTGGAACAGGTAGCCGACCTGGAAGGCCTGGCCGCCTACCGCCGCGGGCACGAAGCCGGCCGCCTTGATCTTGGGGAAGTCAGCGAGCATCTCGTCGACGCTCTTCCAGGCGGTCGGGTCGACACCGGCCTCTTCGGCCACCGACTTGTTCCAGTAGACCATGCCGTCGATGTGCATGAAGAGCGGGATCTTCACCATCTTGCCGTCGACGCTCGAGAGCTCGCGGATGATGGGGAAGAAGTTATCGGTGGCGCCGATCTCGTTGTAGTAGCCGGTCAGGTCGCGGGCGAGGCCGATGCCCTCGAGGTCGCGGAAGATGCCGGGGTCGGAGTTGACGAAGGCGTTGGGCGGATCGCCGCCCGTGACAAGGTTGACGATCGAGACGTTGACGCCCGAGTTGTGCGGGATCGCCAGGTCCTTCCAGGTGTGTCCCTTGGCTTCGAGCGCCTCCTGCAGCACGTGCAGGGCGGCGACTTCGGCCGGGGTCGACCAGCCGTGGTAGACGATCAGTTCGCGGGCATTGGCCAATGGAGCCGTGCCCAGGACCAGTGCGGCCGTCAGGCCGGCAAGCGTTTTCAAACCCGTTATCAGGCGCATTGCTCTCTCCCTTCGAGCGGGGCCGCCCCTCCAGGCCGGCCCGTATTCAAACCCCCGTCTTGGTGCGGGGCGATGGCCGGGTCATCCGGCCGGAACACACAGCCTCCCCGTCCGAACCGCAGCGCCTTGCCGCGGCCGGACCTGTGTGTGTTCCCTGTTCGGTGGCATCAGCCGAGGATGGTCTCGAACTCCTCCTTCAAGGCCGCGACGGCGTCGTCGACGCTCATGTTCGGGTCGGACCAGAAATTGAACGACACGATGTCGAGCGCCGTGCGCCAGTCTTCGTCGGCGGTGTTGTGCGGGTTCGGTACCTGCTTGTGGGTGTCGTTGAGCGCGTTCAGCACTTCCTTGGAGCAGTCGTCGAGCTGGTCCGCCGGCGCATCGAGGCGCACCGGGGTCGAGCCCTTGGCGAGGGCGAACTTCGCCTGCACCGCCGGGTCGAGCACGGTGGCGGCGAAATCGAGCTCGCCCTTGGTCTTGTCCTCGGGCTGTCCGCCGAGCAGGCCCCAGGCGTCTACCGTCACCGAGAGCGCCTTCGTGCCGGGAATGTTGACGCAGCCGAAATCGACGCCGGGCTTCTTGCCGGCGGCGTACCATTCGCCCTTCATCCAGTCGCCATGGATCTGCATCAGCGCCTGGCCGGTGATCACCATGTTGGTGGTGACGTTCCAGTCGCGGTTGACCGAACCCGGATCGGCGGCCTGCTGAAACTTGCGCAGCATCTCGAGGCTCGCCTTGAATTCGGGCGAGTCGAGCGTTTCGATCGTCGGGTCGGTGCCGTAGACGCCCGAGTAGATTTCGGGGCCGGCGACCGCAGCCGTCAGGGCATGCAGCAGGTAGCCCACCTGCCACTGCTGGCCCCCGATGGCGAGCGGGATGACGCCGGCCGCGGTGATCTTGTCGAAGTCGGCGAACATCGCGTCGAGATCGGTCCAGGCGTGCGGATCGACGCCGGCTTTCTTGGCCGCCTCGAGGTTGTAGTAGACCATGCCGTCAATGTGGATGGCGGTGGGGATCTTCACGATCTTGCCGTCCACCGAGACGACCTTCTGCACCGAGTCCGGCAGGTGCTCGAGGATGGCGTTGTCGGTGTACCACTGGGTCAGGTCGAGGGCCAAACCCTGGCTCAGCAGGTCGCGGTAGACGCCCGGATTGGCCTCGAGGAAGACGTTGGGCGGGTTGCCGCCGGTGACGAGGTTGGTGAGCGAGACGCTGGCCCCCGAGTCGTGCGGAATGGCGATGTCGGTCCAGGTGTTGCCCTTGGCTTCGAAGTCGGCCTTCAGCACGTTGAGGGCCGCCACTTCGGCCGGCGAGGACCAGTTGTGGTAGATCACGAGGTCGGCGGCCTGCACCACGGGCGCAGCGCTGAGCAGCAGCGCGGCGCCGAGGCCGGCAAGAGCAGTTCTAAGCATCGTCATCACTCCCTCTGTTATTGGTTGGCCTAGAGCCGGCGCCCGGTCTGGGCGTCGAAGAGATGCAGCTTCGGTGCGGGGAAGCCGACCTTCACCTGGTCGCCCTGCCGGAACCCGCCGATGTGTTCGGGGTCGATGCGGACGGCCAGCAGGCCGTCGCCCAGCCGGAGATAGCCGGTGGCGTCGCCGCCGGTCTTCTCGGTGTACTGGACCGGCAGCTCGAAGCTGATGGCGCTGTCATTGAGCTGTTCGCCGGGCTCGCTGAAATGCTCGGGTCGCAATCCAACGAAGATCGGCTGGCCGTGAGCCGGCGCGGCTTCGAAGGGGTAGCGGCTCAGGTCGAGGTCCAGCCCGCCGACATCGGCCTTGAGCCCCGCCCCGTTGTTATGGAGCTGGCCCGGCCGGAGGTTCATGGCAGGGGCGCCGATGAAACCAGCGACGAACAGGTTCTGCGGCTTCGAATAGATCTCGTCGGGCGTGCCGAACTGCTGGATCACGCCGCCATCCATCACCGCGATCTTGGTGGCCATGGTCATGGCCTCGATCTGGTCGTGGGTGACGTAGACGATGGTGGATTTCAGCTCGTCGTGGAGCTTCTTGATCTCGAGCCGCATCTCGGTGCGCAGCTTCGCGTCGAGGTTGGAGAGCGGCTCGTCGAACAGGAACACGCCGACATTCTTCACCAGCGCCCGGCCGATGGCGACGCGCTGGCGCTGGCCGCCCGAGAGCTGGCTCGGCTTGCGGTTGAGGAGCGGTTCGATCTGCAGGAGCTTGGCCGCCCAGGCAATGCGCCGCTCCACCTCGGCCTTGTCGAGCTTGGCGGCCGAGAGGCCGAACTTGAGGTTTCCGTAGACGGTCTTGGTGGGGTAGAGCGCGTAGCTCTGGAACACCATGGCGAGGCCGCGATCCTTGGGATCGAGGTCGGTGACGTCGCGGTTGCCGATGGTGATTCGACCGGCCGTCACGTCGAGCAGGCCGGCGAGGAGGTTGAGGAGCGTGGTCTTGCCGCAGCCCGAGGGGCCGAGCAGCACCAGGAACTCGCCATCGTCCACGGCAAGATCGAGGTTCTTCAGCACCGTCAGCTTGCCGTAGGTCTTGATGATGTCTTCAAAGACGACGCGTGGCATGCGCTACCCCTTGATGGCGCCCGACGTGATACCCTCGACGAAGAACTTGCCGAGCACGAAGTAGATGAAGAGCGGCGGGATCGCCGTGAGCAGCGCCGCGGCCATGTTCTCGTTGTAGGCAGCTTCGCCCGTGGTGGTGATCACCACGTTGGCCAGCACTACGCTCATCGGCTGCGTCCCGAGCCCGCCGAAGGTCAGCCCGAGCAGGAAGTCGTTCCAGATCGAGGTGATCTGCAGGATCAACACCACGATCATGATGTTGCCGCTCATTGGCAGGATGATCTCGACGAAAATCTTCCAGAAGCTGCCGGAATCCATCATCGCCGCCGACATGATCTCGGTGGGGATGCCCTTGTAGTAGTTGCGGAAGATCAGCGTCAGGATCGGCATCGACAGGATGGCGTGCACCACAGCGATGCCCCAGATCGTGCCGTAGACGTTGAGCCCGGCAAAGAACTGGAAGCCGAAGAGGTCGATCGGCACGCCGCGCCCGGTCAAGATGATCAGCGGGATCATGATGATCTGGAACGGCACGAAGGCGCACATGAAGAGGATGAACAGGAAGGTGTTCGCCCATTTCACGTTCCACAGCGCCAGCGCGTAGCCGGTCACGGAGCTCAGCGCCAGCGAGAGCGCGAGGGAGGGGAACAGGATGGCCATCGAGTTCCAGAAGCCGACCTTCAACCCGTCGCACTTGATGCCCGAGCAGGCGTTGTCCCAGGCGTTCCACCAGGCATCGACCGTGAAGGGCATGGGCAGGGAGAAGATGTCGCCCTGCCGGATCTGGTCCATCGTCTTGAACGAGGTGGTGACGATCACATAGAGCGGCACGCAGAAGAACAGGGCGCAGATCGTCAGGAAAACGATGATGGCGATCGAGCGGCCGGAAATACCTTTCCTGGCGCGCGGGAACAGCGGTGCACGGTCGACGACGATGTCGGCATCCATGGTGGTGCTCATGCTGCGTTCGAGGATTGTCATCAGGCCCGCGCCTCCCGCGCCCGTTCGCGCCACGCGGTGAGCAGCACCAGCGGCAGGAAGATCGCGGCGGTGATCAGCAGCATGATCACCGCCGCAGCCGACGCATAGCCGAGGTTGGACTTCGCCCAATACGCGTTGATGGTGAAATAGGCCGGCACCCAGGTCGACTGCCCGGGGCCGCCATTGGTCATGGCGACGACGATGTCGTAGGCCTTGACCACGCCCAGCGAGAGCAGGATGGCGCAGGTGAGAAAGGTGAACTTCATCATCGGGATGATGATCTCGATGTAGAGGCGCCAGAAGCTGACGCCATCGAGCTTGGCCGCGCTCCAGATCTCGGAGTTGATGGATTTCAGCCCGGCCAGCATCAGGGCCATGTAGAAGCCTGCGCCCTGCCAGACCGAGGCGAGGATGATGCCGTACATGGCGGTGTCAGCCGAGGCGAGCCAGTTGAAGTTGAGCCAGGTCAGCCCGAGCGAGTGGAAGAAGTTCTGCAGACCAAAGCTGGGGTTGAACATCCAGCGCCACGCCACGCCGGTGACGATCAGGGACACGGCGAGCGGGTAGAGGAAGATGGTGCGGAAGAAGCCTTCGCCGCGCTTCTCGCGATCGATCAGCGCCGCGAGGATGAAGCCGAAGACGATGGCGAGGAACGAGCCGAGGCCGAGGATGATGAGGTTCTGCAGCGCGATCTGCCAGCCGTCATCCTTGAACAGGCGATCGTACTGGCGGGTCCATTCGGACCAGTCGATTGTATATTCTGGGAAGCGGCGCGAGCGGGTGAAGCTCAGGTAGATCGTCCAGATGATGGCGCCGACGAAGGCGACCAGCGTGATCGCCAGCGCCGGAATCAGCGCAAGCTGGGGCGACCATCGGCTCCACCGGACGTTCATGCTCCTCCCTCCCGTTCCGCGGCGGTCCCCACCCCGGTGGAACGTTGCTGCCGACCCTCGGGCCGGAGGCTTCCCTCGCCGGCTTGCCGCCGGTGTACTTTTCCGTGCTGGCTTGTCGTCAGCATCTGTATTATCGTTAAACTAAGACCAAGCGGGGGGATGCGTCAACAGGGAATCTGTGGCGCTATCCGCTTCGGAGGATAGGAAGAGGGTTCGATCCTGCGCCGGAGTTCGCCGGCGGGGGAACGGACGAGGGAGAGCAAGTCGTTGAGCAACAAGTATAATGTTCCCGCCACGGGGTTCGGCACTTTCGATCGGCGCGGCGAGGATGGGATACGCGCCATCCAGCATGCGCTGGAGCTCGGCTATCGGCACCTCGATACGGCTCAGAGCTACGATACCGAGCGCGAGTGCGGCGAGGCGCTGCGCCGCTCCGGGCTGAAGCGCGCCGACGTGTTCCTCACCACCAAGGTCACCGGCGCCAACTGCGCGGCGGGCAAGCTGATCCCGTCGCTCGAGCAGAGCGCGACTAACCTCGGTGTCGAGGCCGTGGACCTCACGCTCATCCACTGGCCGGTGACCCCCTCGGGTCGGCTCGACATGCGCACCTACCTCACCGAACTGGCGGAGGCGCAGGCGCGCGGACTGACGCGGTTGATCGGCGTATCCAACTTCACCATTGCCGACCTCGAGGAGGCGAAGACCATCCTCGGGCCGGGACGCCTCGCCAACCACCAGTTCGAACGGCATCCGTTCCTGCAAAACCAGAAGCTGGTAAACTACTGCCAGTACAACGGGATTTCGGTGACCTGCTACCTGCCGCTGGCGCGCGGGCGCTGCGCCGGGGACCCGGTGATCGACGCCATTGCCGCTCGTCACGGCGCGACGGCGCACCAGATTGCACTTGCCTATTCGCTGAACCAGGGACTGATCGTGATCCCCACTTCGGGCAAGCACGAGCGCATTGCCGAGAACTTCAAGGCCAGGGATATCCTGCTCAGCGCCGACGAACTGGCGGCTATCGCGGGGCGCGACAAGGCGGAGCGGCAGATCAACCCGGTATGGAGCCCGGCGTGGGACCAGCAGCCGGCAATGAGTTGAGACAGGGTGCGGCGCGGCGTGTTCGGCCGAGGCTGTTCAACTATGAACTTCACAAGGGCAGGCGAACTGTCATATTAGCGTTCTTACGGAGTTTGCGCCGGGGGCGATCGGCATAGTGGAGAGGGCATGGGGCGTTCCATCGTTCGGCTCAAGGACATAGCTGACAAGACGGGGTTCTCGACCAACACCGTCTCGCTGGCCCTGCGCGAAAGCCCCCGCATCCCGGAGCAGACCCGCCTGCTCATCCGCCAGGCGGCCGCCGAGCTCAACTACCTGCCCAACCAGATCGCGAAGTCGCTGGTCAGCCGCGAGACCAAGACCATCGGCCTCGTGCTCACCGACATCACCAACCCGGTGCTGACGCGGGTGGCGCAGACGATCGAAATCGCGCTGGCCGAGCGAGGCTATGGTACGCTGTTCGCGACCTCCAACAATACGTTGTCGGAGGAGATCAGCGCGGTCGAGCTGTTCCGCGCCCGGCAGGTGGACGGCATGCTGATCTATCCGACCAGCCACCGCCGGCTCGATCACCTGCGCCCGCTGCGGCGCGCCAACCACCCCATCGTGCTGCTGGTGGGCGACCCCGATGCCGGCATCGATGCGGTGTGCATGGATGAACGGCGCGGCGCCTACAAGGCGGTGCGCCACCTGATCGACATGGGGCATCGCGATATCGGGCTGTTCGACGGGGCGCAGCGGCACGGCAATGCGGAAAAGCGCGAAGGCTACCTGCAGGCGCTGAGTGAGGCGGGCCTGGAGTACGACCCGGCGCTGTGGGTCGACCCGCATGGGCATTCGGTCGAGCGCGGCTACTGGGCCACCGAGACGCTGATGGAAGGGCCGCGCCGGCCCACGGCGATCTTCGCTTCCAACGATTCCCTGGCGCTGGGCGCGCTGCGCTGGGCCCTGAAGCACAAGCTGCGCGTGCCCGAAGACCTGGCCATCGTCGGCATGGACAATATCGAGTTCGCCGAATACGCCGCGGTGCCGCTCACCACGGTCAACTACGCGGCCGAGACGGTCACCCGCATGGCCGTCGACCGGCTGATGCGCCTCATCGCCGCCGGCGACCAGTTGCCCGAGCCGCGCGTCACCCAGATCGACCCGGACCTGGTGGTACGGGAATCGACGCAGCCGCGGCGCTGATCAGACGCCCAGCGCCACGGCGAGCACGGGGTTTTCGGCCAGCGTCGCCGTCGCGGACGTCACGCCCGCGATCATCACCTTCAGCATGTTGTCGCCGTGCTTGTCGGCCCGTCTCCGGTCGCGCTCGAGGCTGGATTTCACCGTCGCTCCGGGCGGCTTCAGGCCGTTCCACAGCAACCAGGCGACAAGTGCCAGGACGGCACCGAGCAGAAACTCCATTCGTCAAAACCCCCGTTGGCCAACCGTCGCCGGCCAATATCCACACAGTCACCATGGCAGTGCCGTCCCCCACGGACGCCAGTGCCACGGCAGGTTCACCGGCCCCGATGGCGGCAGCCGGGCCGACCGTCCCACTCCAGATGGGTCGGCCGTCTTACGATGTCTGGGCGCGCCTGACGCGAGCGGCCGTAGAGCGGGCACGGGCGAAATAGTCC
>JAEYTN010000241.1 GCA_023433985.1 Pseudomonadota bacterium
GCCCACCGGGGGCGGATGGCGTCATCAAATAGTGATGCCGCACGTGTAAGATTGGTCGAGATTGCACAAAATATAGCTATGTCGAGACCGCCGCTCCGCATGCTATCGTTCCCATCAATACTGGGGAGATTGCTATGAAGCAAGCAATGCAGACCCTGCTGGCACTCATGCTGGGCATGATACTGTCCGTCAGCTCCGCGCTGGCGCAGGAGCCGGAAGTTTGCGTGGTCGTGCCGGATCATCCCGATGGCGTCGTGGTCACCGGGTGTTACCGGGCCGTCGGCCGCATCTACGATTCCTATCGGTTCGAGTTCTGCCTCAAGCGGCGGGGCACCTACACCGTCACCGGCGGTGGCCTGCGCTGCGAGGGGCGGCTGCGCTGGGAGCTCAGCGGGCCCGGGGTGGACGTCGATCTGCGGCGGACCTCCTGCGGCCGGGGCAAGGCGTGGAGCGCCGACTCCATGTGGTGCCGGCCCAACCTGCTGATCGGCTTCCTCGCGGCCATCGCCAAGGCCAGGCAGCCGCTGCTCGCCGCGCTCAACTGTGACTACCGGCCGGCCCGGGGCACCGGCGAAAAGCCGATCAGCTTCGTCGCGCGGCGGCTCTAGTGGCGGCGGGCCGGGGCCTGCTCTGGCGGATCCTCGTCTGGACCGTCGGCATCGTCGTGGTGCTGGCGGTTGTCGCGCTTCTTGCGTTCCGTTTCAGCCCCTCGACCGGGTGCTGCGGTAGGGATAGCGGTCAGCGGCGCAGCAGCTCGGCGAAGCCGCCGGCGATGAAGGCCTCGACCCCGGTGGGGTTGAGGTGGTCGGTGTCGTAGTAGTTGGCGTCGTCGGGCAGCAGTGTCGAGAAGTCGGTAAACCCGAGGTTCCGCTCTGCCGCGAAGGTCGAGATCGCCGCATCGAACGCCGCCTCGTTGGGCAGCGCATCCCGATACCGCGGCGGGGTAGGAGGCTTCACCAGCAGCAGCGTGGCGCCGTGCGCGGCCGCGAGATCGGCCAGTCCGCCCAGCTCGCCCAGATAGCGCCGGAACTCCTCCTCCGGCAGCTCGGCGGGGTAGAGATAGGCGATGCGCTGCCTGTCGATCTGCGGGATCGAGCGATACGTTTTCTCGAACTTGGTCAGTTCCGCGTCAGGGCGGTCCGACGCGAAGCGTTCCTGGTTGTTGATCTTGGTGAAGCCCGACGCATAGGGCACGATCAGCCGCTGCGCCCAGGGGTAGCGCCAGAGCGTCGCAACCAACTGCGGGTCGAACGGCGCGCGGGCGAACAGGCTGTCGTCGAGGCGGTCCTCGTTCCACTGCTTCGAATAGAAGGCGAACGAGTCGACGAAGAACACCACCTGCCTCGCCTCGTGGCGGGTGAAGAAGTAGTCGAGCACTAGGCGGTTCGGCAGCACGCCCGCCCCTTCGATCGAGAGGTTCATCACCCGGCCGCCGCTCGCCGCCTCGAGCCGCTCATTGAAGTCGCCGTAGCCGAGCGGCATGGCGTGCGAGGCGCCGAGGATCACCGTGTCGAACGCAGCCGGCGGCGTGCTCGCGATCATGAAGAAACGGTTCCGCTCCCCCTCCGACCGCACGACACTCTCCGCCCAGAGGTAGAGCGCCGCATAGAGCGCCAGCCCGATCAGGACGAACAGCGGCCAGTGCCGCAGCCCGCTCCGCGTTGTGGCGGGGGCTGCGTCGCCGCCGGGAGCGTAGTCGGAGGTGATGGCCACGGGGTCGCGCTCCTAGAACTGCATGTACACGAACTGCGTCATGCCCCAGTTGCCGATCAGCAGCAGGCAGGCCGCGAGCCCATAGTATAAGCCCCAGCGCACCGCGATCGGCCGCTCACCGATCCAGCGCCAGAGCGAACGGAATTCGTCGAGCAGCTCGATCAGCAGCAGCACGGCAATCAGCCCGACCGAGGTCCAGAACGCGCCGTTCCAGTTGTAGGCCGGCAGCAGCATGGGCAGCATGCCCAGCGAGCCGAAGATCTTGGTGAGCACCGTCCAGGCCTGCTGCACGCTTGCGGCGCGGAAGAACACCCAGGAGATCAGCACGAGGTGGAAGGTAAGGAGGATGCCGAGCCCGCCCCAGAGCCAGGCCGGGAGCCGGCTGCCCAGGGCTTTCCGCGGTCCGCCCAGCAGGTGGTAGAGCACCTGGTAGAGGCCGTTGAGCGCGCCCCAGATCACGAAGGTCAGGTTCGCCCCGTGCCACAGGCCGGAAACGATGAACACTGTGAACTGGTTGAGGTACCAGCGCGGCTTCGCCACCCGGCTGCCACCCATGGGGATGTAGATGTAGTCCCGGAACCAGTGCGACAGCGAGATGTGCCAGCGCTGGCTCCAGAACTCCGGAACCGAGCGCGAGAAGTAGGGCCTCCGGAAGTTCTCCATCAACCGGTAGCCGAGGATCGCCGCCAACCCGATTGCCATGTCGGAATAGCCCGAGAAGTCGCAGTAGATCTGGAAGGCGTAGAAATATACCGCCACGATCAGCGCTACCGGCGACTGGAAATCCGGGTTCGTGAAGGCGGCGTTCACTACCTCCGCCAGCCGGTCGGCGATCACCACCTTCTTGAACAGCCCCCACAGCAAGAGCTGCAGCCCCAGCACCATCAACGCGGAGTCGAAGCGGATGCCCGCTTTCACCTGCCCGAGGAAGGCACCCGCCCGCTCGATCGGACCGGCCACCAGCTTGGGGAAGAACGCCACGTAGAGCGCCAGGTGGCCCAGGTGTCGCTCCGCCGGCACGGTGCGCCGATAGACGTCGACGATATAGCTGATGGTCGAGAACACGAAGAACGACAGCCCCGCCGGCAGCAGCCAGCCGAGCCGGGGCAGGGCCAATGCCTCGCCCACCCCCAGCGGCGCCCAGGCGCCCTCGATCAGCCCGGCGAGGAAGTCGACATACTTGAACAGCACCAGCACCGCGAGCTCGAGCGCGATGCCGAGCCACAGCAGGCCCTTGCCGGGCCGCCGCGCCAGCGCCAGGCCGATTCCGTAGGCAACGAGGGTCGAGTAGGCCAGCAGCAGCACATAGGTCAGCTGGAACTGCGAATAGAACCAGTAGCTTGCCACCAGCAGCAGCACCCAGCGGAAGCGCTGGGGCAGCAGGTAGTAGAGCCCGGCAAGTACGGCGAAGAAGCCGAGAAAGGCGAACGAGTTGAACTGCATCCCGGCTCTCTCGGCTCCGGTTTCGTCAGCGGGGTCAGTACGATGTCCAGGTCGCCAGCAGCTCCGGCGGCAGGTCCGGGGGCGGCAGCGAGCCGTTGAAGTTGTCGCTGAGGTAGTCGTGGATCGCCGCGATCTGCTCGGGCGAGAGCTGGTTCACCCGGCCGTTCTGCACGTGCCGGTCGAGCAGCCCGGTCCAGCCGGCGCCATCGAACTGCTGCATCACGATGGGCACGAAGGTGTGGCAGATGGTGCAGTTGTTGGTGATGAGGTTGCGCGCTTCGAGGCAGTGCGCCTTGCCAGCGTCGTCGGTCGCCGCGCAGCGGAAGATTTCGTCGAGGTTCACGTCCTGGGCCCGGGCGGGCGCGTGGGCGGTAAGGCTCATGAGGAGCGCCGCGAGGGCGGCGCCAAGTAGAAGCTTGAAGGTCATCGCGTACCTCAGAATGGCAGGCCGGTGCCAAGC
>JAEYTN010000566.1 GCA_023433985.1 Pseudomonadota bacterium
AAACCGCGGGCACTGAGTCGACGGCGAAGATCAGGTCGACGGTCTCCACCATGATCAGCGCTACGCCCAGCGGGGTGAGGTAACGAACGATCCTTCCGGTCTTGGTGT
Source organism: Pseudomonadota bacterium (assembly GCA_023433985.1). Lineage (GTDB taxonomy): Bacteria > Pseudomonadota > Alphaproteobacteria > Rhizobiales > Devosiaceae > Devosia_A. The sequence continues at coordinate 109 of JAEYTN010000566.1, forward strand.
CCGGCAGCATGGTGGTGAAGTTGTGCCCGTCGAGCTGCGGTGCGATGCGGAAATGCCGGCGCAGGAAACCGAGGATCGGGTTCTTCTCCAGATCCGGCTCCTCGTCCTTGTGGCTGAACATCCGTATGCCGGTGAACACCAGGAAGCCGCCGAACAGCAGCAGGATCCAGCTGAACGAATGCACCAGCGCCGCGCCTAGGCCGATGAAGATGGCGCGGAACACGATGACGCCGAGAATGCCCCAGAAGAGCACGCGGTGCTGGTAGATGCGCGGGATGGCGAGGAAGCCGAATATGGTCGCGATGACGAACATGTTGTCCATCGCGAGGCTCTGCTCGATCAGGTAGCCGGTGTAGAACTCGAGCCCGGCCTCCGCGCCGCGGCTGAACCACACCCAGGCGCCGAACAGCGCCGCAACGATGGCATAGCCGGCGTAGAGCGTCAGGCTCTCCCGGGCCGAAATCTCATGCTCGTTGCGGTTGAGGACGCCAAGGTCGAAGGCCAGGAGCCCCGCGACGATGGCAAGAAAGGCGACCCAGAAGTAAACCGGGGTGCCGAGAAAATCGCCCGCGAGGGTGACGAGAAGGGCATCCATGTGCCGGACCTCTCTCCATGTTGAAGTGGAGCAGTTCCGACATCACGGGGCATGGCTGCCACGTCAGAGGGGCCCGGTACCGCACCTCAAGAGATAGCGCGGGTATCGGCGGAGACAAGCCCCGCCATGTGCCTTGAGGCCGAACGCCGCAGCTAAAGCAGCAGCGGAACCAGGGTCACCAGGCCAAAATAGGCCACGAAGCTGGCAAGGCCGAGGCCGATCAGCCAGATCGGCAGCTTATTGGGCGCCTTGCCGACGATCAGCCCGATCCAGATCAGAATCGCGCCCACGCCGAAGATCGAGAGAAAGATGCGGCCGAGCCAGGCGATGGTGTTGTCGATGAAGAGGATGAAGATCGGCCACAGGATCGTCAGGATGGCGGGGATGATCAGCCGCCGCGCGCGAGTCACCTTTTGCGCCACGGCGAGCACAAGGCCGACCACCAGCAGCACCACGCCCAGTGCGGCGACAACGCTGAGAGCGGTGACATTGCCGGCCACAAGCGAGGCCGCATCCGCGAAGTAGGCGGCAGTCATCGACTGCCAGCCACTCAGGTAAGTCTCGAACATGGTGCCCCCCGCCAGGCCGTCAGGTGTTGAACTTGAACAGCATTACGTCGCCGTCCTTGACGACATACTCCTTGCCTTCGTCGCGCGCCTTGCCCGCCTCCTTGGCCGGCACTTCGCCGCCCAGCGAGACATAGTCGTCGAAGGCAATGGTCTGGGCGCGGATGAAGCCGCGTTCGAAATCGGTATGAATAACGCCGGCCGCCTGCGGGGCCCGGTCACCCTTGTGGATGGTCCAGGCGCGGGCCTCCTTCGGCCCGGCGGTAAAATATGTCTGCAGGCCAAGCAGTTGGTAGGCTTCGCGAATAAGTCGGTTCAGGCCCGGCTCATGCAGCCCGAGCGACTCGAGGTACTCGGCCTGCTCCTCGTCGGGCAGCTGGGCCAGCTGGCTCTCGATCTCCGCCGAGATGACGATCACCGCAGCATTGTGCTGGCGGGCGTAGTCCTCGACCTGCTTGGTCATGGCGTTTCCGGTGGCAGCCGAGCCTTCGTCCACGTTGCACACGTAGAGCGCGGGCTTGGAAGTCAGCAGCTGCAGCTCGCGGAACGGCTTCTCCTCGTCCTCGGAGCGTTTCACCAGCCGCGCCGACTTGCCGTCGGCCAGCAGCGCGAGGGCACGGTCGATGAGGTCGAGCGTGACCTTGGCTTCCTTGTCGCCCTGCTTGGCCTTCTTCTCCACGCCGGTACGGCGCTTCTCGAGACTCTCCAGGTCGGCGAGCATCAGCTCCGTCTCGACCACTTCGGCATCGGCAATCGGGTCGACCTTGTTGGCGACGTGGATGATGTTGCCGTCCTCGAAGCAGCGCAGCACATAGGCGATGGCGTCGCACTCGCGGATATTGGCGAGGAACTGGTTGCCGAGGCCCTCGCCCTTGCTCGCACCCTTAACCAGCCCGGCGATGTCGACGAAGGTCATGCGGGCGGGGATGATCTGCTGGCTCTTGGCGATCGCCGCCAGCTTGTCTAGCCGCGCGTCCGGCACCGCCACCTCGCCGGTGTTCGGCTCGATGGTGCAGAAGGGGAAGTTGGCGGCTTGCGCGTTGGCGGTGCGAGTCAGCGCATTGAAAAGCGTCGACTTGCCCACGTTGGGCAAACCGACGATGCCCATCTTGAAACCCATGGGTGTCTCCGGAAGTGAGTGCGCCTCAAATCGGGTGATCCGGCGCGGAAGTCAATCGGGATTGGGCCGGATGGCCCGTCAGTCCTTCTTGCCGAAAAGCTTCTTCAGCATGTCGGCCATCGGGCCGCTGTTAGGCACCTTGGCCTGCGGCTCGGCGCGGCGGGCAGCGTGGATATGCGAGGGGGCAGGGGCCTTGCGGCGCGTCGGGTCGGCAGTCTCGGGGCGCTGCGCCCGCTCGGCGCCGTCGCCCTGCACGGCGATGGCAAGCTTGTTCATCAGCCCGTTGTCGTCGCCCTTGACGATCATGCCGGCATTGTCGGCCAGGGCGTCGAGCAGGGGAATGAGCCAGGCCTGCTGCTCGGCCTTGGAGAAGTCGCCGAGCACATGCGGCATCACCTTGTCCTTGTGCCCCGGGTGCCCGACGCCCAGTCGAACGCGGCGGTAGCCCAGCCCGATCTGCGGATCGATGGAACGCAGGCCATTGTGGCCGCCATTGCCGCCCCCCACCTTCACCCGAGTCTTGCCGGGCGCGAGGTCGATCTCGTCGTAGAGCACGGACACGTCGGCGGCGCTGAGCTGGTAGAACTTCACCACCTTCTGCACGCTGTCGCCGGACGAGTTCATCCA
>JAEYTN010000287.1 GCA_023433985.1 Pseudomonadota bacterium
CGGACTAACCGCTGAGGGGCCTTTGGCCCGCCGGCGCAGTCCTTTATACCGACGACCCCGACGGACTCCGGTCCGCCGGGCGCTTCGGCACGTCCGGATCAACTTGCCGTCGCCGCGCAACCCTTGCGCCCGCCTCCCGTTGCGCCCGCATCCCCCAACCAAGGAGCAATCCCATGGCGCACGAAGAAGCAGGCCTCACCCCCGCCGAGCTCGCCGACAAGGCGTGGAAGCTGGCCGAGAAGATCCGCATCGGCCTCTTCACCACCTGGGACGGCACGCAGCAGCGCATCCGCCCGCTCACCGCCACCGTCGATCGCGACGCCCACGCCATCTACTTCCTCATCGGCATCGATGGCGGCACCACCCTCGCCGAAGCCACCAACGCCCCGCCCCTCACCCTCGCCGAGCAGATCGAGCGCTACCCCACCGTCACCGTCGCCTTCGCCGACCAGGGCGGCTCGGACTACGTCACCGTCACCGGCGAAGCCGAGGTCTCCGACGACCGCGCCAAGATCGAGGAGCTGTGGACGCCGTTCGCCAAGGCGTGGTGGGACGGCCCGGAGGATCCGAACATCCGCCTCGTCACCGTCCGCCCGGAGAACGCCGAGATCTGGGAAGGCCCCAACAAGCTCGTCGCCTACGCCGTGATGCTCACCGCCGCCGCCACCGGCGCCAAGCCGCCCGTCGGCGATCACGGCGCCGTCCGCCTCTAGCCACCCGCAGCGCCGCAATCCCGCCCCGATTGCGGCGTTGCTCTTCGGCAACCGTCCACGGAGCCGCCATGCGCACCCTCGCCGTCCTCGCCCTCCTCGCCACCACCCTGGCCCTGCCCACGGCCGCCGACGCCGCCAGCCGCTCCACCGCCCGCGCCTCAGGCGACATCCCCCTGCGCGCCGGCCCGGGCGCGCGCTACGAGACGATCGGCAAGCTCGCCAACGGCACCCGCGTCCATCTCCAGCGCTGCACCTACGAGTCGAACTGGTGCCTGGTCCTGCTCGACGGCGAGCCGGTCGGCTGGGCCCGCGGCTCCTACCTCGTCGGCTCGGGCGCCAAGCTCGAGGTCACGCCGCATCGGTTCCTCGGCTTCGATCCGCTCGACCCGCTGCCCTTCCATCGCCACGACGACGACTGAGACAATTGCAACAAAATTCCACCTAAACGGGTGTTTCAGGTCGGGTTCAGCAAGTTCCTCCTACAACTGGGGCCAAGGCAGTGATGCCACAGCCAATGGAAGGAAACCGAACAATGTTTACCCGCACCCTCAAGACCGTCGCCCTCGCCGCCGCCGTCATCGTCGCCACCGCCGGTGCTTCGCTGGCCGCCACCTACGCCTGGGTCGACAACGACACCTACCTCTACAAGAAGCACCAGACCAACTCCCCGAAGATCGGCTACGCCTGGGAAGGCCAGAAGGTGAAAGTGCTCAACACCTGGAATAACTGGGTGAAGATCAAGGCCAACGGCGACACCGGCTGGGTCAAGGAGAACAAGCTCGATTGGTCGCCGTACCCTGTCATGGACCCGTACTACGGTGGCTTCGGCGGCGGCCAGATCTGCGCCGGCGGCGACAACGCCTCGTTCTGCCTCTCGGTCGGCTACTGATCGCATCGGGCTGAAGCCCAGCCCACAGACGGCGCGCCTCGGGGAACCCGCCCCGGGGCGCGCCTTTGTTCATTTGCCGTTCATGGAGCGCGGAGCAGCTTTTCGGCCCAGAGGTCGTTTGCTTGTCATCCTTACTGATGGAGCCTCTCATGCGCCTGACCCGACTCCCCCTCCTCGCTGCCGCAGCCACCGCCCTGATGCTGGCCGGCACCGTCGCAGCCTCAGCCGCCACCGCTTTCGCCTCCACCACCGTCAACGTCCGCGCCGGCGCCGGCACCGGCTACCCAGTCGTCGACGTCCTGCGCCGCGGCGAGCGCGTGGATGTCGACTATTGCCGCGGCGCCTGGTGCGCGATCGAAAAGCGGGGCACCGACGGCTGGGTGAATGCAAACTACCTCACCTCAGGCCGTGACTATGATGACGGCTATGACGACTACGACGATTATTATGATCGTTACGACGACGGCCCCGACTTCTACATCGTCAACCCGCGCCCGCGGTTCTACAACCGCCACTACTGGTCGCCCTGGAATAGCCGGGCCTGCGTCGGCGGGCCGAACGCCTCGTTCTGCGTCAGCAACTGAGTGAACTTGCCGGGCGCTCCGGCCACCCCTATCTAGGTTCGGCCCTCAGCGCCCGGTCCCCGCCATGCAGAAGCCCTACATCAAGCTTGCCGCCACCCTTGCCTCGCTCGGCGCGGGCATGTTCCTGCTCGAGCGCTATGGGCTCAACGAGCTTCAGGGTATGAACGGCGGCCAAGGTGTTCACCTCGATCCCAACATCCTCGCGGTGCTGGTAATCGCCCCGTTCGCGCTCATCCTTGCCGCAGCCATCGTCTTCATGGTCGGCAAGATGCGGCGGCTCTAGCGTTACTCGACGCGCAGCCGCTCGGCGTCGATGCCGCGCGCCTGCAGCGGCTCGCGCATGCGGCGACCGAGGAATTCGTTGATGCCATAGAGCACGATCGCGCCGACGAGTATCGCGATGCCGAAGCCGCGGCTGCCGTCCTGCGTCGCAATCATGATCGCTGAGAAGAAGGCGATAATCGCACCGCCCAGGATCAGGTACCACTTGCGCTCCGACTGGATGCGCAGGTTCCGCGCACTCGACAGCAGGACGTCGCGCAGTTCCATGTCGGTCATCGCGGCGAGTTCGGGATTGCCGCCCTCGCGGCGGATGGTGTGCATGTAGGCATCGACCCGTCGCTCGAGCACCTGCTCTCGCTCGGCCTGCCGACGGCCGCGAAAGAAGTAGCTTACGCCAAGCCCAACCAGCGCCAGAACCAGCACGATCTCGATCAGGATAGGCATCGGCAGCTCCTTTCAGGGGCTAGCAAATCCCGCCCCGACAATGAGATGCCCACGAAGGAGACCGGCTTCAAGACCCCGCGCGACAGTCCGCTGCGAGCAGGCCTAGTGCGGCGTCCCCTCTTCAGCATCGACAGGCTCGGTGTTGCGTCCTCGCTTCGCGAGGCGCCGCTCCCGCGCCATCACGACCAGTCCGGCACCGACAATGATCGCGCCGCCGACGAGGGCGACGGGATCGATCAGGTGTCCGAACACCGTGTAGCTGAGCACGATGCCCCAGGGCAGCGACATGTAGTTGAACGGCTGCAGCGCGCTTGCCGGAGCTCGCGACATCGCCACCGTCATCAGTCCGTGTGCGGCGACGGATGTAATCGTCACCACTAGGATCAGGAGCAACGATTGCATGTCGAGAGGCTTCCAGAAGAAGAAGCCCACTGCGCTGGTCAGCAGCAGCCCGCCCACCCCGACATACACCATGCTGGTGGCCGTCGAGTCGTCGGCGGAAACTTTCCGCGTCAGCGCCAGGTAGAGTGCATAGCAGGCCGCGGACGCGACCGCGAAGCCGACGCCGATGTCGATCGGCAATCCGCCGGGCCGCACGATGATCAGCGCCCCGCAGAAGCCCACGAGCACCGCTGCGAAGCGGAACATCCCCACCTTCTCGCCGAGGATCGGGATGGCCACCAGGGTGGTCAGCAGCGGATAGACCAGCGTAATCGCCTGGAGTTCGGCCAGCGGCACAGTCATCAGCGCGCCGGCAAAGAACCAGATGTCGACCACCAGCAGCAGCGCGCGCAGCGTTTGCAGCCATGGGTGCTTGGAACGGAACGCCTGCCGGAGCGGACCTTGTCGCGCCACCAGCGCCAGGGAGAACGCCGCGAAGGCCCAAAATCGCATCATCGCGAGCTGGAATGGCGAATAGTCCTGCACCAGGAGCTTGGAGACTGCATCCTGGACGCCAAAGATGATGATTGCGAGGAGGCTGAGCCCGATGCCGAGCGCGACATTGTCGGTCCGGCGGCGCCCTGGAGCAACTGCGGTCAAGAAGGAACTCGTCTGGAAAATGCCCCGGGCCGATCTGGTCCGGGGCGTGTGTACCTCGTCTCGTCAGGCGTTGCGCGTGCTCATGTTCTTGATCGCCCCGGCAATCGCCGTGAGGATCGCACCGCCCACGATGCCGGTCACTCCTTGGCCCGCAAGCGCGCCGATGTCCAGCCCGCCAGCAGTCCCACCGGCAGCCGCCACACCTTTGACGATACCGTCGAGCCCCGGGATCATCCCGGCAAGCCAGGTACCGAGCCAGCCGCCGATCGCTCCTGCGACGGTGTTGCCGACCGGCCCGAGGCTCAGCTTCTTGACGATCGCCGCGAGGCCATTCCCGCCCACGCCGCCGCCAATCAGTTGCACGAGTATCGAAACCACTGCTTCCATTGGACTTTCCCCTCTTCATCCAACGCGGGAAGCCGAGGGACTTCCCACTGGCAATGTTGACCCTACGCCTCTGCACGCGAGTCGCCTAATATTTGCGCAGGGGGCGCACAGGGCATCCTTCCGCCCCCTGTCAGAATTGAATGGCAGGCCCCGACCGCCTATCTTCCAGATCGACTCATGACATCGCACCCCGACAGCATCGCCCTCATCACCGGCGCCGCGACCCGCATCGGCGCCGCTGTCGCTCGTCGTCTAGCGGCGGAGGGCTTTGCAGTGGTCATCCACCATCGCAGCAAGCCCGACGAGGCCCGGGCTCTGGCCGCCGAGATTCTGGCCCAAGGTCAGCGCGCCGCCACGGTACAGTCCGATCTGGCCGATCGCGGCCAACGCACCCGTACGATCGCCGATGCCGCCGGGCATTTCGGGCCGCTGACGCTGTTGGTCAACAACGCCTCGTCGTTCGAGTCCGACGCCGCCCGCGATCTCGACGAAGCGACCTGGGACCAGCACTTCGCTATCCACGCTGAGGCCCCCGCCTTTCTCTCTCGGGACTTTGCCGCCCAACTCCCCGGGGAAGCGAAGGGCAATATCATCAACATCATCGACGCGCGCGTCCTCGACCTGTCCCCGGCCTTCTTCAGCTACACCCTGAGCAAGTCCGTGCTCTGGACGATGACGCGCACGCTCGCGCAATCCCTGGCCCCGCAGATCCGCGTCAACGCCATAGCACCCGGCCCCGCCGTACCACCTCCCGACGTTACGGCTGAAGCGCATGCTAGGCGCAACGCCGAGCTGCCGCTTGGCTTGGCGGCCGATGCCGAGGGCATCGCCGATG
>JAEYTN010000381.1 GCA_023433985.1 Pseudomonadota bacterium
TCACCTCGCCCTCACCCGGTATCACCCCTGTGCGTTCTTGCGCCCCGCCGCGCCCCCCGCCATCTACCTCGCAACCCCATTCGCGAGGACGCACCATGGAAATCGGTCTCTACTCGTTCGCCGAGAACACCCCTGACGCGCTGAACAACGGCCACCTGCAATCGCCCGCCGAGCGCCTCCGCGACCTGCTCGAGGAGATCAAGCTCGCTGACGAGGTCGGGCTCGATTTCTTCGGTCTCGGCGAGCATCACCGCCCCGACTACGTTGCCTCGGCCCCGGTCACCATCCTCGCCGCCGCGGCCGCCATCACCAGGCGCATCCGCCTCTCCACCGCGGTCACCGTGCTCAGCTCCGAGGACCCCATCCGCGTCTGGCAGCAATTCGCGACGCTCGACCTTCTGTCCAACGGCCGCGCCGAGATCATGGCGGGCCGCGGCAGCTTCATCGAGAGCTTCCCGCTCTTCGGCTACGACCTGGACGACTATGACGCCCTGTTCGAGGAGAAGCTGGCCGAGCTCATCAAGATTCGCGAAGGCGGCCAGAGGGGCGAAAAGGTCGATTGGCCCGGCTCGGAGCACACCAGGCCGATACCCGGCATCGCCATCTATCCAAAGCCCATCCAGGAGCACCTGCCCCTCTGGGTTGCTGTCGGCGGCACGCCGAACTCCGTCGCCCGCGCAGCGTACTATGGCCTGCCGCTGATGCTGGCCATCATCGGCGGTAACCCGCAGCAGTTCCAGCCCTTCACCGAACTCTACCGCCGCACCGCCGACAAGGTCGGCCACGATTCGACGAAGCTCCCCATCGGCATCTCATCGCATGGCTTCATCGCCGAGAATTCGCAGGATGCGCTCGACATCGCCTTCCCGGCGCACCACGAAGCGATGAGCCGCATCGGCAAGGAACGGGGCTGGCCGCCCACCACCCGCGCCCAGTTCGAAGCCGGCGCCAGCCCGGGCGGCGCCTACTTCATCGGCTCGCCGCAGCAGGTCATCGACAAGATCCTGATGCAGCACGAGTGGTTCAGGCACGACCGCTTCGGCCTGCAGCTCAGCGTCGGCACCCTGCCCCACGACAAGGTCATGAAGGCGATCGAGCTCTTCGGCACCGTGGTGAAACCGGCGGTGAACAAGGCGCTCGGCGAAAAGCAGGCCACCGCCGAAGCGAAGTCCGCCACCGTCAACTGACCACGCTCAGCGCGAGGGGGCCGTGCCTTCGGCCCCCGCCCCTACTTGCCGCTCCGCTTCAGCGTCTTGATCGCCAGCGGCGGCAGTCCGGACTTCTCGCCGATCTCGCGGTCCTGATCCATGATGAAGGCGCGCGCCGGCTCATCCTTGTCGAGCCCGCCGAGCAGCTCTGCAGGTACCTTGCGGTTCGAACGCTGGCTGCCGTCCTCGTAGACGACATCGAACAGCACGAACTCCTGCCGTGCGGTGGGCTTCCTGGCCATTTGGGGTAACTCCGTTGTGGGCGGCAGCCGCCTAGTTGGGCTGCGCCGGCGAGCTCGGGCCGAACACGCTCTCGCCTTGTTCATCGATGATCTGCCGGCCCTTTGCCAGCGAGAAGCTCACCACGTCCTCGCGCGACGAGAACCGGTCGGCCCGCACGAACTTGTAGCTCCGAAGCTCGCCATCGACCGATTTCTCGATCAGCCCCGCCAGCTGGAACTCGCTGCCAACGGGCATGGTGATGGCCTTCACGGTAAAGCCCTTGTAGCTCTCCTCGCCCACCACGGCGGGCTCGATGCTCTTGCCCGCGTCGTCGCCACCACCACCGAAAAGCTTCTTCCAGAACGACATCGCCGCCTCACGCCAAATTCCTTGGCCTTGGCATTAGGCCGCAAGGCCGCTTTTGTCTACCGCAAGCGCGGTCACTGCCCCTTGAGCAGCCCCAGCTTCGCCATCGCCTCCTGCTCGTCCTCGTGGCTGATGAACAGGATGATCTTCGGCGTCTCGTCCGTCAGCTGCACGAGGTAACTCACGTCGAACTCAACCAGATCGGGTAGCGCTTTGAACCGAGCACCCCAGTGCACCGTCACCATAACGTAGAAGTCGCCGAACCACGTCTCCCTGGCGGATAGCAACTCCGCCGACTCCTGTCCGACGCTGCGATAGAACTCTGCCGCCTTGTCCGCATTGTCTAGGAACACCTCCCGTCCCTGCGAAATGACGCCATTGGGCCCTGCCGCTATGAACTGCTCAGCGTAAAGCCCTGCAATTCGCCGCATCTCCAGCGCGCTGAACGACTTACCGTAATCTGCAAACAGGGCTTCGATCCGCTTGTCCATTCCGTCTTCCTTCACCCCCGACGAGCACTTGATGTGCCGAGTCGCGCTCAAACCCGGCGTACCGGTTGTCGAATGATCGTCCGCAGTCTCTCCGGCGCAGTCCGTCCAGGATCGCCGATATAGATTTCATGATGGTAGCCGTTTTCGACCAGCCCATTGGCTGGCAGAAAACCCGAATGAAGCTCTGCAATCGTCGGCCCTTCGGCGCTATATGGCCCGATATGCATCGT
>JAEYTN010000392.1 GCA_023433985.1 Pseudomonadota bacterium
GTTCGTCATCCTCTCGTTCATCGTGCTCGTCGCCGCCTTCAACATCATTTCGAGCCTCATCATGCTGGTGAAGGACAAGGGCACCGACATCGCCGTGCTCCGCACCATGGGCGCCACCCGCGGCTCCATCATGCGCATCTTCGGCATCGCCGGCGTCGGCATCGGGGTAGGGGGCACGCTGCTCGGCCTCGTGCTCGGCGTCCTCATCGCCTCGAACGCCGAAGCGATCCGCGCCTTCCTCTCGAACCTCCTCGGCATCACCATCTTCCCGCCCGAGGTGTTCTTCCTTTCCTCGCTGCCAAGCCGCACCAATCCGTCCGAGGTAGCGCTCATCGTCACCGTCGCTCTGGTGCTGAGCTTCCTCGCCACGCTCTATCCGGCCTGGCGCGCCGCCCAATACGATCCCGTCGAGGCCCTCCGCTATGAGTGACGTCCACCTGAGGCTCTCGAAGGTCCATCGCCACTACGGCGAGGGCGAAACCCTCGTCCGCGTGCTGGAAGCCGCCGACCTCGAAGTCCGGGGCGGCGAGCTGGTCGCCATCGTCGCGCCGTCGGGTGCCGGCAAGTCGACGCTGCTCCACCTCTCGGGCCTGCTCGAACGGCCCCAGGGCGGTGAGGTCGAGGTCACAGGCATCCCCACCAGCAAGCTCAACGAGCGCGGCCGCACGCTGCTTCGCCGCAACACTATCGGCTACGTCTACCAGTTCCACCACCTCTTGCCCGAGTTCTCGGCGCTCGAGAACGTCGCCATGCCGCAGCTCATCGCCGGCGTCGACAAGGCCGCGGCCGAAAAGCGGGGCATGGTCCTGCTCGATATCCTCGGCATCGCCCCGCGCGCACAGCACCGTCCCGCCGAGCTCTCCGGCGGCGAGCAACAGCGCGTCGCCATTGCCCGCGCCGCCGCCAATCATCCGCGCATCATCCTCGCCGACGAGCCCACCGGCAACCTCGACCCCGCGACCAGCGACATCGTCTTCGACGCCCTCGCCAACCTCATCCGCGAGGAAGGCGCCGCCGCCCTCATCGCCACCCACAATTTCGACCTCGCCCGCCGCGCCAACCGCATCGTCACCCTCCGCAACGGCCTCATCGAAGAGACGACGGTCTAGCTCTCGTCCGGTACCGACGCCGCGAGTGATCCTCCACCGCGAAGCGGGGGAGGGGGACCGCCGAAAGGCGGTGGAGGAGGCGTCAACCCACCCCATCCCGTCCCCGCCTTGACACTTCCCCCACCTCAGTCAAGGTAACGCCCTGACATGTCAGGGCTGGGCTGGGGCAATCCACCAACCTGAGGTACGTACACGAAGACTCGCGGCCGAACGGGCCGCCAAGGGAGGAACTATATGCGCACCATCAAGGGCCCGGCCATTTTCCTGGCCCAGTTCGCCGGCGACAAGGCGCCGTTCGACACGCTCGACAACATCTGCGCCTGGGCTGCCGACCTCGGCTACAAGGGCGTGCAGATCCCCACCTGGCTGACCCACTTCGTCGACGTCGAAAAGGCCGCTTCCTCGAAGACCTATGCCGACGAGGTGAAGGGCACCGTCCAGAGCCACGGTCTCGAGATCGCCGAGCTCGCCAGCCACATCATCGGCCAGCTCGTCGCCGTCCATCCGGCCTACGATACCCTGTCGGACGGCTTCGCCATCCCCGAAGTGCGCGGCAACCCCACGGCCCGGCAGGAATGGGCCGTGCAGCACCTCAAGCACTGCGCGGCGGCCAGCAAGAACCTCGGCCTCAAGGCCCACGCCACCTTCTCCGGCGCACTCGCCTGGCCCTACCTCTACCCGTTCCCGCAGCGCCCTGCCGGTCTGGTGGAAGAGGCCTTCGATGAGCTGGCCCGCCGCTGGACCCCGATCCTCGACGAGTTCGACCGCCACGGGGTCGACCTCTGCTACGAGATCCACCCCTCGGAAGACCTGTTCGACGGCGCCACCTACGAGATGTTCCTCGAGCGCGTGAACAACCACCCGCGCGCCAACCTGCTCTACGATCCGAGCCACTTCGTGCTGCAGCAGCTCGACTACCTGCAGTACATCGATTTCTACCACGAGCGGATCCGGATGTTCCACGTCAAGGACGCCGAGTTCAATCCGACCGGCAAGCAGGGCGTCTATTCCGGCTTCCAGAGCTGGGTGAACCGGGCAGGGCGCTTCCGCTCGCTCGGCGACGGCCAGGTCGATTTCGCCGGTATCTTCTCGAAGCTCTCGGCCTACGGGTTCGACGGCTGGGCCGTACTCGAATGGGAATGCGCCATCAAGTCGGCGGAGCAGGGCGCTGCCGAAGGTGCGCCGTTCATCACCAGCCACATCATCAACGTCACCGAGAAGGCGTTCGACGATTTTGCAGCGGCCGGCACCGACAAGGCCGCCAACCGCAAGATTCTCGGCCTGAGCTAAGGGGGAAGAAATGGCAGAAAACGGAAAGCCCCGCATTCGCCTGGGCATGGTCGGTGGCGGCACCGGCGCCTTCATCGGCTATGTGCACCGCATCGCGGCCCGCATCGATGGCGACTATGACCTCGTTGCCGGCGCGCTGAGCTCGAATCCGAAGACGGCGCTCGAGTCCGGCCGCAATATCGGCCTTGCCGACGACCGCAACTGCGCCAGCTGGGAGGAGATGGCCCAGAAGGAAGCCGCCCGCAAGGACGGCATCCAGGCGGTCTCGATCGTCACCCCCAACCACGTGCATTTCGGCCCGGCGAAAGCCTTCCTCGAGGCCGGCATCCACGTCATCTGCGACAAACCGCTGACCTCGACGCTCGAGGACGCGCGGGCGCTCGCCGCGATCAAGCCGAAGAAGGGGGCAAAGTTCCTTCTGACCCACAACTACACCGGCTATCCGCTCGTCCGCCAGGCGCGCGAGCTGGTGAAGTCGGGGGCGCTAGGCAAGATCCGCGTCGTGCAGGTCGAGTACCCGCAGGACTGGCTCGCCGTCGCCGCCGATCCGGGCAACAAGCAGGCCAGCTGGCGTACCGATCCCAAGCGCTCCGGCGCCGGCGGCGCCATCGGCGATATCGGCACCCACGCCTACAACCTCGCCCGCT
>JAEYTN010000584.1 GCA_023433985.1 Pseudomonadota bacterium
TGTTTCCGCCGCCGGCCGGCCTACCCGCCAGCCTCATCGTCGTCGCCATCTGTGCCGTCGGCCTCTGGTTCTTCCTCGAGCGCACCAACATGGGCCGGCACATCTTCGCCATCGGCGGCAATCCGCATGCGGCGCGCGTCTCGGGCATCAATGTCGATCGCACGCTGGTCGTCGTCTACATGATCTCAGGCTTCATGGCGGGGCTCTCGGGCCTGCTGCTCGCCGGGCGCACCGACTCGGGCTTTCCGAATGCCGGGCTCGGTATCGAGCTCGATGCCATTGCCGCGGTCATCATCGGCGGCGCCAGCTTCTTCGGCGGCCGCGGCACGGTGATCGGGGTACTGGCGGGCGTGCTGATCATGGGCATCCTCCGCAACGGGCTCAACATCACCAATGTCAGCGCCTTCTGGCAGCAGATCCTGATCGGCCTCGTCATCATCGTCGCCGTCTATATCGACGTGCTCCGGCGGAGGGCCGGAACGCGCCGCTGAACCAACACGCCCGGCGCATCCGTCTCCGGCGGTCCGGGCGAGGGGAATTCTCTGGAGACTGGGAGGACCAACGAATGAAGAAGCTTCTGATGGCCGGCGTGGCTTTGGCCGCGATGACCTCAATGATGGGCTCGGCGCAGGCCGCCTATGCCCTGGTGATGAAGGGCCCGGGTGCCGGCAACCCGTTCTGGGCGGCAGTCGAAAAAGGCGCCAAGGACAAGGGCGCCGAGCTCGGCGTCGAGGTGATCGTCGTCGCGCCGCCGGCCGAAACCGACGTGCAGGCGCAGGTGACGCAGGTCGAAGACCTGATCGCCCAGAAGGTCGAGGGCATCGCGCTCGCCCCCACCGATCCGGGCGCCCTCGCTCCGGTGGTCGACGCAGCCAAGGCCGCCGGCATCCCGGTGGTGTTCGTCGACACGCTGGGTTCCAATGAAGGCGTCACCTTTATCGGCACCAACAACGAAGTGGGCGCCGCGCTGGCCGCCAAGTACATGTGCGACAACCTGCCGGCCGGCTCGGAAGTCGCCATCCTGCAGGGCGTCATGGCCCACTCCACCGCACAGTTCCGCGCCAACGGCGCCAAGTCCGGCCTCGAAGGCTGCGGGCTGAAGGTCGTCGCCGAGCAGACCGCCGAATGGGATCGCGCCAAGGGCCTGTCGGTGACCGAGAACATCCTCGCCGGCAACCCAAACATCAAGGGTATCTTCGGCTCCAACGACAACATGGCTCTGGGTGCCGTGGAAGCGCTGAAGGCAGCCGCCAAGACCGACGTGATGGTGGTGGGCTATGACGCCAACCCCGACGCCGCCGCGGCCGTGATTGCCGGCGACATGGCCGCCACCGTCGCCCAGGCCCCGGCCAACATGGGCGGCTTCGGCATTCAGGCGCTGGTCGACCTCAAGGCCGGCAAGACCATCGAAGCCGTCATCGACACCGGCACCGTGCTGGTGACCAAGGACAACGCCGACGGCTACAAATAAGGCGCCAGCGGGCGCGGCTCTTTCCGCGCCCCAGCCACCAGCACAACTTGTCATCCCGGGTCCCGCCCGGGATGACAGCGTCGAGGGTAGCAGGCATCGTGGCGCGTGCGGCCGATACACGGAGCGTTGAGATGACCACCATCGGCGTCGGCCTCATCGGCACCGGCTACATGGGCAAGTGCCACGCCCTCGCCTGGAACTCGGTGAAGCCCGTGTTCGGGGACGGGCCACGCCCTCGCCTCGTCCACCTCGCCGAGGTCTCCCCGGAGCTCGCCCGCGCCCGCGCCGAGGAGTTCGGCTTCGAGCGCTCCACGTCCGACTGGCGGGCGCTGATCGCCGATTCCGAGGTCGAGGTCGTCTCCGTCACCACCCCGAACGCCTTCCACGCCGAGATGGCGATTGCCGCCCTGGAGGCCGGCAAGCACGTCTGGTGCGAAAAGCCGATGGCCGTGGCGCTCGCCGACGCCGAGCGCATGGCGGCGGTGGCCCGTAGCTCCGGCAGGGTCACCGCGCTCGGCTACAACTACATCCAGAACCCCGCTATCCGGCAGATCAGGCAGCTGATCGAGGAAGGGACCATCGGCACCGTCAACCACGTCCGCTTCGAGATGGACGAGGACTTCATGGCCGATCCCGAGGCGTTGTTCTACTGGAAGAGCGAGGCGTCCTCCGGCTACGGCGCGCTCGACGATTTCGGCGTCCATCCGCTGAGCCTGATGCGGTTCCTGTTCGGCGGCGTCTCCGGTGTCATGGCGCAGCTCGCCATGCCCTATCCCGACCGGCCGAGCCGCGACGGCGGGCGGCGCCCCGTCGAAACCTGGGATATCGCATCGGTACTCCTGGAGCTGCGGAACGGCGCGTCGGGCGTGATGGCGCTCAACCGCTCGGCCTGGGGTCGCAAGGGCCGCATCGCCATGCAGGTGTTCGGCTCCAGGGGCACCATCGCCTACGATCAGGAGCGGATGAACGAGTTCCAGCTCCACCGCGCCGACGACCCCGCCGCCACGCAGGGCTTCCGCACCGTGCTCACCGCACCGGTCCATCCGCCCTACGACCGTTTCATCCCGGCTCCCGGCCACGGCCTCGGCTTCAACGAGCTGAAGGTGATCGAGTGCCACGAACTGCTCCGCGCCATCCGCGGCGAGCCGGCGCAGATCGTGGGATTCGAACAGGGCCTGGAAATCGAGCGAGCCGTCCACGCCATGGCGCAAAGCCATCGCGACGGTCGGTGGGTCAGCGTCTAGCGCGGCCCCACGCGAGCCACATCAGCCCGGCACCCAATGCCAGAACGACTGCGCCGGCCAGCACCCAACCGGGCGCCGGCCCTTCCAGCGTCTCGCATTCTGCGACGCAGAGGATGGGTCCGATCGTCACCAGTCCCAGGCCCTGCACCAGCCAGAGCCCGCCGAGCAGGATTGCGATCACGCCGAGGAGGCTGAGTATCCATCTCATCCGCGCACCCTAGCGCGCGAATGAGGCCTTCGTGCGAAGCCGGGGCAGCCGCTTTCACGCCGCCCCGGCATGTACTCAAACCGCCGCCAGCGTACCGCGCCGGGCGCGTGACTCGACCCAGTAGATGAACGCCGAGGCGAGTACGATCAGCGCGGCCCCCCACCAGAACAGGTCGCCGGGCACCTGCGCGAGCAGCACCCAGCCGAGCAGGCCGGTCAGCGGCACTTTCACGTCGCCGAAGGGCTGCAGGTAGGTGGCGTCGGCGAGCTTGTAGGCACGAGCCAACAGGTATTGTGCGGCTCCGGTGAGGACGCCGAGCAGGGCGAGGAGCCAGAGCGCGTTGCCCGAAGGCAGCGCGAACACGTTGTCGGCCAGCCCCGCCGGCAGCAGGCCGGGGGCGGCGAAACCCAGCACCCACACGGCGAGCAGGATCAGCAGGTGGTTGGGCGTCACCAGCACCAGCAGCGACACCGTCAGCGTTTCCGGGCTTTCGCCGTTCAGCGTGAGGTATCGGGTCAGCACGTCCGTGGTGGCCCAGAGCGCCGCCGCGGTGATCGGCACCAGCGTCACCCAGTTCAGCCCTTCCGCACCCACGCCCGAAACGATGATAGCGCCGATGAACGCAACCAGCGACGCGACGATGCGGGCCGCCGAGGCACGCTCGCCGAGGAACACCGTGGAGCCGAGCACGATCAGCAGCGGCCCCGTGGCGAGCAGCGTCACCATCTGCCAGATCGGCACGCCGACCGCGAAGCCATAGACATAGACGTGCACGCCCAACGCCGAAACGAAGGCGCGGACCTCGTGCGCCAGCGGGTGGCGCGTACGGAGCTTGTCCACGCCGATGCGAAGGACCAGCGGCAGGCTCAGCACCCCGGCAATCACGTATTGCCAGAACGCCATGCCGGTCGAGTTCATGCCGAAGCCCCCATACTCGACGGGGGTCGGCAGCACCGACTGCAGCACGTTGGTGCCCGCGAAGGCGAGGGCCGCCACCAGCATGAAGACAGCGCCCGAAGCGGCGCCATTGGGAGAAGAGGAAACCTGGTTCATCGTCGATCCTTTCCGTAACCAGTTCCCTCAGGGAGTTACGGGGATCGGCGATGGTATCTCCGCCCGGCCGAATGGCTGCGGGCGCGCAAGAACCAGCGCGTTATCCCGTTCTCTTTCATCCGGACTATACCGTCGGCCCCGGAATTGCACCGGATCTGCTGACCCCCGGCTTTCGCCGGGGCGCTCGCGGGCTTTGGGATTTCTCCCATCTACCGCCGGTGGGGAATTGCACCCCGCCCTGAGAACAACGTCATCGTGAGATGACAGGTGGGAATTTAGGGCCGCGCCGGCGCCGGTGCAAGGGCGCGGGTGAGTATGGCTTGGCGCGGGCGGACGCCTGACCGGCAAAAGCTTGCCCAACCAAGCGTCCGCGCATGGCTATTGTATTATCGCTAATACTATCGCAGTCTGACGCCGACGCGCCGCGGAGGCGCGAGCGAAGCCGGAGGAGGGTTTTCATGGCGGCATTCAACACGCTGGGTCACATCGCACTTAAGGTGCGCGACCTCAATGCATCGATCGCCTTTTACGAGAAGCTCGGCTTCCCCGAGTTCCTGCGGCTCAACAACGACGACGGCAAGCCCTGGATCGCCTACCTCAAGTTCGACGACCGGACCTATCTGGAGCTCTTTCCGGGCGGCACCGACTGCGTGCCCGGCCCGCAGGCCACGGGCACCAACCACATCTGCCTCACGGTCGACGACATCGAAGCCACCGCCCGTCACCTCGCCGCGGTCGGCATCCCGCTGACCGCCCCGCTCGACCCCAACCGCCGCGGCGTCGACCGCAACCGCGGCATGTGGATCGAGGACCCCGACGGCATCCGCATCGAAATCATGGAAATGGCACCCGACTGCCTCCAGTACGAGGCCATCCGCAAGCTCAACGCCGGCGGCGGCAAGACCGCCGTGCTCGCCCCGCTGAAGCCCAAGGCTGCCTAGGCAATAAAACACCGACGGCGACCGGGCCCTCTGCCGCTTTGGCGGGAGAGGCCGACTAGCCGAGACTGGTGGAGGGAGCGGTCCACACGCC
>JAEYTN010000499.1 GCA_023433985.1 Pseudomonadota bacterium
GTCACCCGCCGCTCGGGCGCCAACCAGCTGCAGCACAACCCGGTGGCGCTCAGCCTCGGCGATATCGCAGCGGCGGTGCAGATCGGTGCGATGGCGCCGCGAGACGCGGGCCCCGTCGCCGCGCAGCGCGCCGGCGTCTCGGGCGACGTCACCGCCGGCAGTTGGACCGCCCCGGCCGAGCCGGCGCCCGAGGCCATTCCACCGGTCCCCGCCTATCTCACCGGCCGCTTCGGACCCAAGCCGCAGCTCTGCGTCGTCACCGCCTTCGATCCGCGCCGCTTCGAGCCCGGCTGCCTCGTCTACGAGCGCTCCGAGGTCCTCGATCCGCAAAAGGCGATCGGGGTCGTCTATGCCCCTGCCCCGAATGGCGCCCCCGGCGGCCTCGCCGTCCTCGGCACCCTCCCCGCCGCTCCCGACGGCTCGCTCTTCGTCCGCGACAGCAGCGGCGCGGTGGCGTCCAAGATCACGGAAAAGGTGAAGGCTGCGAACGGGGGCGCGCGGCCGGCTAGCTGACCCGCCGCTCGGCCGAATCCCGAGCCCGCTTCAGGACCTCGGCATAGTCGCCGTTGAACCTGAGTTCGGCCATCTTGATCGCCGCGTCGAGCCGCTGGCCGGTCACCCGGTCGGCCGGATTCGAGCGGAACAGCTCGAGGTTGCGCTGCACGTGGATTTCGAGCGCCTGCCCCACCTGCTGCCAGGTCTGGTCGAACAGCGCGTTGAGCGCCAGCGAGTCGCGGCAGTCGCGCACCGTCGCCAGCACGTAGCACCCGTTGAGCGCCGCCAGCAGCTGGTCGGAGTCGACGCTGTCGGTCCCCGAACGCCGCCTGAGCGCCAGGTTGATGGACGGCCCGACGTCGCGCAGCTTCGGCTCCACCAGCTCCGACACCGTGGTGGTCAGCCCCGCCGCCACCGACGACCAGCGGCTCAGCCGGTTGAGTTCGACGAAGCCCATCACCGAGCGCATCAGCCGGTGGAAGCGGTCGATCGCCCGGCACACCCTGTCGATATCGGCGAAGGCGCCATATTGCTGCAGCGCCGGCACCTGGGCCTGCGCATGCGAAAAGATCGCATCGACCAGCGGAGCGAAGCCGGCACGCACGATCGCCATTTCCGAAGCGGCGCCGGCAATGCGGATCACCGCCGCCATCAGCCTGCCGGGGTGGCTCACCTGCCCCATTGCGCCCTGCATCAGCAGCGCGGTGACACCATGGTCGGACAGCGGCATCGACTGCATCGCCAGCCCCAGCGCGGCCTCGTCGGTCATCGCATTGGTAGCGCGGCCGAAGCTCTGCGCCTTTTCCAGCAGGTTGCGGCACTTGAGGGCGTTCAGCACCAGCGGCAACCGGCCATACGCCGCCTCGCCGCCTACCTGCATGATCAGCCGCCGTTCCGCCTCCGCATTGGTGGAGGCTGCCGTCAGCGCCTCGCGGGCGCGGGCCAGCAGGTCCGGCATCGCCCCGTCGAGCGCCGTCCGCGCCGCAGGATCGTCCGCCGACAGGTCGGGGCGCATCAGGTCGGGCGCCAGGTCGCGCGACATCCAGGTCCAGACCGCCTGGGCATGGCCTTCGGCGATGGCGCCGTCGAACTCGAAGGTGACGGGGTCGGGCACCAGCACGGCGTCGATCAGGCCGAGGAACGGCCGGCCGACATGCTCACGCGGCCGGCGCGACGGCGCGGCCTGTGGCTTCTGTTGGCTGGTGGAAATATCGGGCATAGGACCGTCGGGGCGCAAGGTGCCAATCGTACGGCAATCCTAGCGTCCCGAGGTAAATAAACACTATCAACGCGCTACGTGTCGCGCGCGATCGGCGGGTGCCTCAGCCGGCGACGGTCCAGCTGCCGGCCGCGTCCTTGCAGGCGGTGCCCTGCTTGGTGAACGCCGAGCCCGAGATCGTCACCACATGGGTGAAGTTGCGGCAGCTCGTATTGTTGACCTGCACGTAGGGGCCCACGGTGACGCTGCCCGTGGCGGCGCCCTTGCCCCAGTTGCGCGGCGCGCCGGGGCGGCCGAAGTTCAGCGCGTTGATCTGCGCCGTCGCGGCCTCGGCGCGGTCGCCGCCGGTCAGCTTGGCGTAGGCGCCGGCATCGACGAAGGCGCTGGCATCGCCCGCCGTCTGGGTGTTCACCGCCACCACCACCGGCTCGGCCGGCTGGATCGAAGCGGGGGCCAGCACCGGCGTCGACTGGATCGGCGTCGGCTGCGCCTGCATCTCATAGGTCGGGCTGCTCGAGCAGCCGGCCAGGAGGAGGGCAGCGAAAAGCGGGGCGAAGCGAAGGGTCTGCTGCATTGAAGCTCTATCGAAGCGGGAGGGGCGAAGCGCGGTACTCGAAGCCCTTGCCTTATTCCTTGCGTATTGAGGCGAAAGTGCGGAACCCTGCGACTTTCGCGGCGGGGAGCCGGAGTTCGGCCAGCAGGCCGCCCAGCACCGATCGCTTCAATTGCAGCGACCCGCCATAGACGTCAACCAGTTCCTTGACGATATCGAGCCCCAGGCCCGATCCGGGTGTCTTCTCGTCCAGCCTGACGCCGCGGCGCAACACCTCAACGGCCTCCTCCTCGGAGAGCCCGGGCCCATCGTCGTCGATCTTGATCAGCAGGTTCGCGGTCTGCGCCGTGCGCTCCGCCACCACCGTCACGCCGATCGAGGACTTCGCCCACTTGCAGGCGTTGTCGAGCAGGTTGCCCGCCATTTCCTCGAGGTCGCCCTCATCGCCACGAAACCACGGCAGCGACGCGTCGGGGCGCACCATGGCGATCGTCACCCGCGGGTTGAGCTTCTGCATAACGCGGGTCAGCCGCAGCATCACGTGCGTGGCGTCGGCGCGCTTGCCCACCACGCTGGTGCGCGCCGCGAGCCGCGCCCGGTCGAGATAGGTCGTCACCAGCTGGCTCATCTTCTCGGTCTCGGAAGCGACGACCCGGGCCAGCGGGTTCTTTCGGTCGGCGGCCGCTTCGTTGCGCAGCACCGCGATGGGCGTCTTCAGCCCATGGGCCAGGTTGCCTACTTGGTTGCGCGCCCGCTCGACGATCTGCGCGTTGGAGCGCAGCAGCTCGTTGATTTCCTCGGCCAGCGGCGCCAGCTCGGCCGGATAGACCTGCGCGACGGACCCCGCCTCGCCCTCGCGCACCTGCTCCACCTCGCGCCGCAGGCGGCCGACCGGCCTGAGCGCAATGCGCGCCACGATGGTCGACATCACCGCCAACATGATGGCAACCGCGCCCAGCACGATCAGCGTCTGCCCGCGGAACTCGTCGACAAGCTGCAGGATTTCGTCGAGCGAGCCCGTCACCATGATGTGGAGCGGCACCCCGTTCACCGTCACCAGCCGCTCGAGCACCCGGATCTTGGTGTCGAACGGGTCGGTCAGCACGGCGGTCTTGGAATTGTTGGTGTCGAACTGGCCCGGCAACGGGTCGAGCACCATGCCGATATAGGAGTCCGAGAAATTGAGGAGCTCGCCCGATTCGTCGCGGATCGCCCAATACCAGCCCGAGCCGGTGCGGTCGAAGCGCGGATCGGCAACCCGGATTTCCTCCGACTTGGGCGTCGAGCTCAACAGCGTCAGGTCGGTCAGCGTCTCGACCTGGAATTCCAGCGTCTCCTGCAGCGACGTATCGAGCGCCCGCGAATAGAGCTCGGTGAGCAGGAACGCCGTGGCAACCAGCGCCACGATCAGCCACCCGGCAGAGAGCAGGAACAGCGACGCCGCAATCGACCCGCGCCGCGTATTCCCCGGCGTCGCCAGCACGGGCTTGGGCGCCATGCGCCGCACCGCCGCATCGAGGCGGGCCGATGCACTTTCCCAGGCGGACTCGATGGCAGCAGGGAGCTTCATGGCAGCATTCTTACCACAACTGCCCTGCGCCCAACCGTCATCCTGAAGCCGTCGAAGGACGAGGATTTGGCGCACCGCCTGGAAACATCGCCTTCTCCCCTTGTGGGAGAAGGTGGCTGCAGCCGGATGAGGGGTTCCGCATCGCCATGCGATGCGCGGTCGGAGCGAAGCGACGAACGGTCAGCGAACTGGAGGCGACCCCTCATCCGCCCTGCGGGCACCTTCTCCCACAAGGGGAGTAGGCGATGGAGCCGCCACGTCAGCAATTCCGCCGGCGCAGGAATGCCTGCCCCCTCAGTCTTCCGCGATCTGGTAGCCCAGGCCGCGCACCGTCTGGATGCAATCCTCCGGCAGCTTCTTCCTGAGCCGACCAACGAACACCTCGATGGTGTTGGAATCGCGATCGAAGTCCTGGTCGTAGAGGTGCTCGGTCAGCTCGGTGCGCGAGATCACCTTGCCCTTGTGGTGCATCAGATAGCTCAGGAGCCGCAGCTCGTGGCTGGTCAGCTTCACCGCGTGGCCATCCACCGTCACCTTGCCGGCCTTCACGTCGAGCCGCACCGAGCCGGCGCTGATCTCGTTCGACGCCTGCCCGGCCGCCCGGCGCACCAGCGCCCGAACGCGGGCCAGCACCTCTTCCATGTGGAAGGGTTTTGCCACGTAGTCGTCGGCGCCGGCATCGATGCCTTGCACCTTGTCGCTCCAGCGGTCGCGGGCGGTGAGCAGCAGCACCGGCGTCTTCTTGCCGGCCCGGCGCCATTCTTCCAGCACCGAGAGCCCGTCCATCTGCGGCAGGCCGATATCGAGCACCACCGCATCGTAGGGCTCGGTGTCGCCGAGGAAGTGGCCTTCCTCGCCATCGAACGCCACGTCCACGACGTAGCCCGCTTCGGTCAGCGCGTCCTTGAGCTGACGGTTGAGATTGGTGTCGTCTTCCACGACGAGAATGCGCATAGACAAGTCCCCTGTAGCCGCCGGCAGGTGTCGCGCCGCCCCTGCCCCAAGCAGAAGCCATGCGCTTGTCTTGCCAAGCTTAAATTCTAGTGCGTCTCTTATTGTGCGGGCAAGGTCACCGGACGGCTTTCGCCGTAAGAATCCATGACGTTGACCAGCCACTGCCATTCGCCGTCGACCTGGCACACCTGCGCTGCCGAGCTGATGATCTTGCCGTCCACGCCGGCCTGCTCCATCGCCTCGGACAGCTGGGTCAGTTCACCGTCGTCGATCTTTTCCTGGATCTCCCGGCGATCGAGGCAACGCCCCTCCTGCGCCGATGCAGGGCCGAGCCCCCCCATCAGCGTCCCCGCCACAACGGCAGCCGCCACAAAAGCCGCAAATACGTTTCTCATGCAGGGAGATATGAGGGCACCCGGCTGAATGCCGGATGAACGATCGTGAAAGCTTTGATCGCAACTTGACGCCCCAGAGCCCGCCTCAGGCCTTCATACCCTTGCGCAGGAACAGGATGGCAAATCCCTCCATCAGCAGCTGGCCGGCGGCGTGGCCGTCGAAGCTGGGGATGTCGACACCGACGAGCTGGCCGAGGGCGGCCAGGATCATGGCGGCGGCGACGAGATAGGTCTTGAAGCCGTCGAGAATGCCCAGGTTCATCAGAAATCTCCTCAGGTTGGATGTGATGATCGAGACCAGGAAGCGGGTCCGCGCGTCGCGCAGCCGCTGACCGAGCCCGTCGAAAACCGTCTTACGCATCGAACTCCCCCGTCGCGGCCGCCCCCGGACCGAACTCGGCCGAGAGCTGGCTGACGCTGAAGACGAAGGACGCCGGCAGCGCCCCGAAATCGGCGAGCTGCGCCGCCGCCGGATAGCTCGCCACGGGCGCCGAAACCTCGATCTCCCGCACCGGCGTCGCGCCGTCGAAGATCGTCACCCGATAAGCCTCGGGCGCGAAATCGAGCCCCACCTCGAGCGCCGCCCAGCTGCCGGTATCGGCACGCGAGCGCCGCACCCAGCCCAGGGTCACGTCGCCCGCGCCGTCACGCGACGCCTGCAGATGCCCCGGCGCCAGCGGCAGCAATGGCCCGAGCCCCACCTCGCCCGCGAACCCCGTCCCCTCGGCGTCACGCCGGCCGGCAAAGGCCCGGAGCGCCAGCGTGTCGCCGACCCAGCCGGGGTCCACCGGCAGCACCGCCACCGCCTCGTCGAGCACGATGACCCGGGCGCCCGCCACCGCCGTCCCTGTCGCCGTGCCGCCCTGCCCACGCAAGAGCCGCGTCAGCCGATACGTCCCGGTCGCGACCAGTTCGGCGCCGGCAAAGCCGATCGCCTCCCGGCCCGCCTCCGTCTCGACCGCGATCCGGTTGCTCCCCGCCAGCGCCGCGACGTCGTCGACGTTGGCCAGGTGGCCGCCGAAGAGTTTCACTGTCAGCCCCTGCCCATCCCACAGGTGCAGCGGCCCCGCGCCGAGCGGATCGAGCAGTTCGCCCATCGCCGCCGGCCGCGTCAGCCGCGCCAGCGTCGCCCCGGTTGATGCCAGTTGCACTTCCACCCGGCCCGGCCACGGCGAAGCCCACGCCGCCAGCAGCAGCCGCGATGTGCCGGGCGAGGCCACCTCTCCCGGCAGATGCACCGCCACCACCAGCGGCTCGGGCACCGGCACCGGCGCCGCGCCCGGCCGCGACGGCCGCTCGCCCAGCACCGCCGGATGCAGCACCGGCGGCACCGCCCGGGCCGACAGTTTTCGCGCCAGCCCGTCGCGGATCTCGGTGATCTCGAACGGCCCCTCGCCCTCGCCATCCACCGCGATCACGTCGCCGACCTCGAGCGACGCGAACGAGGGCGGCAACGTCAGCTCCAGGGTGTCGCGGGCGGCACTCTGCGCCACCAGCGCCCGCTCTGCCGCCACCCGGGCTCCCGCAGCCTCGAGCACCAGCCCGGAATCGCTGCCCACCACCGCCCCGCCGCCGGCTCGCACCGCCGTCGCCGTGCCCGCCAGGTAGTCGCGCTCGCGGTCGGCATAACCCAGCGCCAGCCGTCCCACCGTCTCGGACGGATCGGGCCGTCGGCGCGAGCGCATCGGCCCATCGTCCGCCACCACGTCGTCCACGGCCACCGCGTCGCGCGCCGAAGCCCGTACCAGCGTCAGCCCGTCCTCGCCGTCACGCACCGACAGCCCCGATGCCGCGATCGCCCCCGCCAGCGCGTCGCGCGCCGACACCACACCCTCTACCGCCAGCCCGTGCACCAGCGGCAAGGTCGCCGCACCCGACAGCGCAGTGCCCCAATCGGCCGCCACGGCAGCCGCCAGTTCGTCGCTCGCGAGCGCCCCGAGCCGCCCCGTCAGCCAGTGCCCGGCCGGGTGGTTCGCCGCGTCCGACCAGGTCTCGGCATCCGACGGAAACGCCGGATAGGGCCGCGCATCCCAGGTCCATGCCGACACGCGCTCCACCATCGGCCTCGCCGCCCAATAAGTCAGCGCCGCGCGGAGGAACTGTCGCTGCATCAACCCATCCGGTGCGCCCGACGAGAAATACGGCCGCCCGCCCTCGGCGCTCTTTTCATCGGGGAACACGTTGGGCTGGTTCGCGCCCTTGTCGACCGCCCCGCAGCCGAGCTCGGTGAACCATACCGGCTTCGAGCCCGGCACCCACGCGGTCGGCGTCTCCGAACGCACCCCGCCCACCCGGTCGTGATGCGCGTTACCCCACCAGCCGGCAACGTCCTTGAACCGCCAGACCCAGTCTTCGCCATCTGTCCCGTCGACAATCGGCGTCCGCACCCCGGCCAGCCGGTCGGCGTCCGAGGCGTAGAACCAGTCGAACCCCTCGCCCCCCGCCATCCCGGCGGTGAGATAGCCGAGGTCGTGCGGCCCGTCCCACAACGCCGCATCGGCGTGCCCCTCCCCGTCCCGCCAGTCGGTCACCGGCATGTAGTTGTCGATCCCCACCGCATCGATGTGGTCCGAGGCCCAGAGCGGATCGAGGTGGAAATGCTTGTCGCCCGGCGTGTCGGCCGGCTGGAACCCGTGATACTCGCTCCAGTCCGCCGCGTAGGTCAGCGCCACGTCGGGCGCCAGCGCCTTCGCCTCGGCCGCCAGCGTCACCAGCGCGTCGACGAACGGGAAACCCCCGCCTTCGTCGCGCACCGTCGTCAGCCCCACCATCTCGGAAGCCAGCACGAGCGCATCCGCCCCGGCCTGCTGCGCCAGCGCCGCGTAGTGCCGCACCATCCGCCTCAACCCCCAGCCCGGGGCCGAGCCGACGAACGCCGGCACATCCGCCGCCGTCCCGCCGATCCGCCCGCGCCAGGGATAGGCCGGCTGCCCCATCGGGTTGTCCGCCGGAATGTCCATCAGCAGCATCGGGTAGAGCGTCACCCCGAGCCCGCGCGCCTTGAGGTCCGCGATCGCCGCCCGCACCGCCGCATCCGACGGCGTGCCACCATAGGCCGGCCCGCCCCCGTGCTGGCTCACCACCTGCGCCGCTCCGCGCGAAACCCCCGCGACGCTCCAGCTACCCCCCTTCACCGCGCGGTCGGCCGCCTCCACCTTGGGCCGGACCGTGCAGTGGCCGGCGCGCAGGTCGTCGCCGAACCAGCTCACCACCAGCGCGACATGCTCGAGGTTGGGGCAGAGCGCCTGCAACTCGTCGATCGACAGCGTCCAGTCGCTCACTACCGCCGACTGGTGCGCGTTCTCCACCCCGGCCGCGCCGGGCCTTAGCACCCGCACGCGCGGCACCGGGTCGTAGCCGAACTCCGTCGCCCCGGGGATCACCGTCACCGAGCGGATCATCGGTTCGAGCTCGCCCACCACGCGGCACAGCTCGGCCGTGATGTTGGGCACCCGGTTGCCGAACTCGCCGAGCGGCAGCCGCTCGAACACCAGGTAGCAGAGCCCGCGATAAGCCGGCGCCACCCCCTGCTTCGCCTCGATCAGGCTGTCGACCCCCTGGCCCTCGGTCCCGCGATAGAACCGCGCATTCACCCCCTCGAGCTCGAGCAGTTGCCCGTCCGCCCACACGCGCCCGAGCCGATGCACCTCGCCCTCGCAGAAGGCCACGGCGAAGCTCGCGCAGATTTCGGCGTCCTCCGGCGGCGCAGTCCCCTTGCCGCCCCGATGCTCGGCCGGAATCTCCTCGAGCTCGGTCGCCCAGATGATGTTCCCCGCCAGCCGGCTCCACCCATACAGCCGCGGCACCGCCCCGCCTTCGGACGAGCCCTGCAGCCGGATATCCGGCCGCACCGCCGCCTGCGGCTTCTCGCCGAACAGCGCCGTATCCACCGCCGACCCCGCCAGCGCCCCCAGAGCTCGCCCGATAGTCGCCCCAATCGGCCCACCCACCGCGCCGCCAACGACCTGGCCGGCAAGGGATAGTGCAAGAGTTGCCAAGGCGGCCCTCCGTTAGTTCAAGACAATGAGGCAAAGCGGACCGCAACCCGGATCCTCCCCCGCTTCGCGGCGGAGGATCACGAGCCTAAGCGCAGTGGAAACGCCATCACCCCCACCACCCGCCGCGCCCACCCGTCGGTGAGGTTTCCCTCCACCACCCCGAGC
>JAEYTN010000060.1 GCA_023433985.1 Pseudomonadota bacterium
GTCCCCCTCCCCCGCTTCGCAGGGGAGGACCCTCGACCTCAGCGCTCTAGGAGATCCGGCGAATTGTCTCCGCCGCGCCCATCTCGAACAGCGATCTCAGGTGGCCTGTCACGACATCGCGGAAGGGTTGGGACTGCGGGAGGTCTGGGCCGAAGACTTCGGTTACCGTCAGGAGGTTGGCGGCGAGGCGCTCGGGGTCCCGGCCGGCGGCGTCGGAGAGTTCGCGGAGACGGGTGCTGAGGGGGTCCTTGACGTCGATGGGCTGGCCGGCTTCATCGAGGCCGGTGACGTAGCGCATCCAGGCGGCGACGCCGAGGGCGAGGCGGGTGAAGGGCTGGCCGGCCTCCAGCCGGGCGCGGATGGTGCTGAGGAGGCGCTGGGGAAGTTTCTGGGTGCCGTCCATGGCGATCTGCCAGGTGCGGTGCTTGAGCGCCGGGTTGGCGAAGCGGGCGAGGAGCTGGTCGCGGTACGCCTCGAGGTCGGGGCGCGGCATTGGGAGGGTGGGGATTACCTCGTCGGTCATAAGCCCATGAATGAGCTTGCGGATTCCCGGATCGGCAACCGCTTCGCTGACATACTGATGGCCGGCGAGGTAGCCGAGATAGGCCATGGTGGAGTGCGAGCCGTTCAGCATGCGGAGCTTCATCAGCTCGAAGGGCTCGACGTCCTCGACCAGCTGGGCGCCGACGCGTTCGAAGGGCGGCCGCCCGGCGGGGAAGCTGTCCTCGATCACCCATTGGGTGAAGGGCTCGGTCACGATCGGCCAGGAATCTTCCAAGCCAATGATTTCGTTGACGATTTCACGATCAACAGCGGTGGTGGCGGGGACGATGCGGTCGATCATCGTGGAGGGGAAGCTAACAGTGTTTACATATTCCGTGAATTTCTCGTCTCCCATCAGTTCGGCATAGCGACGGACGATGCGACCGGCCGTCCTGCCGTTGCTGGGGAGATTGTCGCAGCTCATGACGGTGAAGGGGATAAGTCCGCGTTCGTGGCGCAGCCGGAGGGCCGCGGCGATGATGCCGGGGGCACTGACCGGGGCTTCGGGATGGGCGAGGTCGTGGACGATGTCGGGGTTGGATTCGTCGAGTTCGCCGGTGGCGGGGGCGTAGCAGTAGCCCTTTTCGGTGACGGTGAGGGAGACGATGCGGATCTGCGGCAAGGCCATGAGCTCGATGAGCTTCTGGCGATCGGCATTGGCATCGATGACGTCGCGGATGGAGCCGATGATGCGGGCACGGGTGCCCTCGGCGTCGCGAATGGCGAGGGTGTAGAGGAAATCCTGCGGAGCGAGGGCATCGCGGGTGTCGGGGCGGCGCAGCGAGGCGCCGACGATGGCCCAGTCGGGGTTTTCCACGAGCAGATCATCGACGTAGGCGGCCATGTGGGCGCGGTGGAAGGCGCCGATGCCGAGGTGGACGATACCGGGAATTGTGGCGGCGAAATCGTAGCCGGGAGTGGAAATCGCCTTGTTGCTGAACGCCGCCTGCACGGATTCTGAACGAAGGGCGGCGGCGTCGAGGCGCATGTGGTGTCTCCCTGAACGGTTACTCCGGCCCCTCCACGAGCCGGAACGGCCTCTCCCCCGCCCTCCCATTGAAGGGAGAGTGGAGAGGGTGCGCGTTTTCTTAGTTGAGGCTAAGGGCGGACGCCATAGGACCTTACGCCGGGCGGCATGGTGGGGCATAAGTCGGCGGCTGTTATTCGGAGGCTAATTGGTGACCAAGCGGTTCGTGAGCGTCGGCGAAGCGATGATCGAGATGTCGGGCGGGGAGGAAGGGCTCTACAAGCTCGGCTATGCCGGCGACACCCTGAACACCGCCTGGTACATGCGCGCGCTGCTGCCCGAGGGCTGGAGCGTGGACTATGCGACGGCGCTGGGCGACGACATGTACTCGGACCAGATGCGCGCCTTCATCGACAAGGCGGGCATCGGCACCGGACACATCCAGACGATCGAGGGGCGGCGGCCGGGGCTCTACATGATCCACCAGGCCAAGGGCGACCGGCATTTCACCTATTGGCGCGGGCAATCGGCGGCGAAGCTGGTGGCCGAGGACCGCGAGGCGCTGGAAGCCGCGCTGGTGGGGGCCGAGATCGTCTACTTCTCCGGCATCTCGATGGCGATCCTGGCGCCGCGGGCTCGCGGCAAGCTGATGCGGACGGTCGTAAAGGCGCGGGATGCGGGGGCGAAGGTGGTGTTCGACCCCAATGTGCGGCCGGCGCTGTGGACGAACGCCAAGGTAATGGCCTCGACGCTGACGGCGGCGGCGACGATTGCCGACATCGTGCTGCCCACGCATGGCGACGAGGCGCCGGTGTTCGGC
The DNA here is from genome assembly GCA_023433985.1 of Pseudomonadota bacterium. Classification (GTDB taxonomy): domain Bacteria; phylum Pseudomonadota; class Alphaproteobacteria; order Rhizobiales; family Devosiaceae; genus Devosia_A. Next base: position 2,331 of record JAEYTN010000060.1, read on the forward strand.
GATGCCTCGCCCGAGGCCACGGCGGAGCGCTACCTCGCCATCGGCGCGAGCGAGGTGGTGGTGAAGAACGGCGCCGAGGCGGCGCTGGTGGTGACGCGCGACGGCGTGCGCGAGAGCGTGCCGGCACCCCAAGCGGACAAGGTGGTGGACGCGACGGGGGCCGGGGATTCGTTCAACGGCGCGTATCTGAGCGCGCGGGAGCGCGGGGTGGCGCCGGTGGAAGCGGCGCGGCTGGCGCACAGGGTGGCCGGAGTGGTGATCGGCCACAAGGGCGCGCTGGTGGATCCGGGGCTGGTCAAGGGGATGGTGGGGTAGGATCGGGCGGGGCGGTACTTGAAACCACCCTCATCCGGCTGCCGCCACCTCTGCATCTACTCCTGTTGGGCGGGCGCCGATGGCCCGTGGATGACGCAGTGTTAGGCGGGGCGAGATGAACCGGCGCCGAGACGCCGGATCATCGTATGTTCATAAGTCGTATTGTGCTTTGCCGAGAGACGTTTGGTGGCCCCTTGTGGGCGACGATAGGTGGCGCGCGCTGACGCCCCCTCCACCACGCTTCGCGTGGTCCCCCTCCCCCGCTGAAGCGGTGGAGGATCACTCGCAGCGTTGTGCTGGGGCCGGCTTGGGGCGGCGGCCTTTGGCAGCGGCCTGGGGATGATGCCAAATGTGAATGTCTGTCCGGGGCCGACGCGCCTAGCCTTGGGGCATGGGAGATTCGGTGGTGCAGCGTGTGTTCGGGCCCGACCAGAGGGACGGGAAATGGTACTTCTATGCCTATGTGGATGGGCAGCAGGTGGAGTGGGGGCCGTATGTGACCGAAGCGTTCGCGCTGGGGGCGCGGGACGCAATCGAGCGGCGCTTGACGGGCGGACCGGCGGCGCGGCCGCGGGCCCCGAAGGCCGACGAGCCGGCTAGCTGAGGTCGATCCAGACCGGGGCGTGGTCGGAGGTCTTCTCGAGCGCGCGAACCCAGGTGTCGACTTCGGCGTGGCGGAGGCGCGAGGCGAGTTCGGGGCTGAGCAGCAGGTGGTCCATGCGGAGCCCGAAATTGCGGCCGAAGGCGTTCCGGAAGTAATCCCAGTAGGTGTAGACCACCTCGTCCGGGTGGAGGGTGCGGAGCGCATCGGTCCAGCCCTCGGCGAGCAGCCGGGAATAGGCCGCGCGGGTTTCGGGGAAGAAGACGGCATCGTTGACCCAGCGCTCGGGACGATCGGCGTCGAACGGGGTCGGGACGGCGTTGTAGTCGCCGCAGAGGACCGCCGGGCGGGATTCGGCGAGCAGCGCGCGGGCATAATCCTCGAGCCGCGCGAACCAGTTCAGCTTGTAGTCGAAGCGCGGGCCGGGGGCGGGGTTGCCGTTGGGCAGATAGAGGCAGCCGACGACGATGCCATCGATCTCGGCTTCGAGGTAGCGGCTGTGGGTGTCGTCGGGGTCGCCGGGCAGGCCGCGACGGCGCTCGGCGATCGGCTGCTTCGCGAGGATGGCGACGCCGTTGTAGGATTTCTGGCCGTGCCAGAGGGCGTGGTAGCCGGCGGCCTCGACCGCGGCCGCCGGGAATTTCTCGTTGGAGGTCTTCAGTTCCTGAAGGCAGGCGATATCCGGCGCGGTGCGCTCGAGCCAGCGCAACAGCACGGGCAGGCGGCCGTTGACGCCGTTGACGTTGTAGGTGGCGATGCGGGTCATGCCGGCGGTAACGGCGGACGCGGGCGGGAGGTTGCCGCGAGGGCAGCGCCACCGAACCAGCCTCTCCACCACGGGGACAGCATCTGCGGCCAGTCAGCCCTGGCGAAAAAAGTAAAGGGGCCCGGAGGCCCCTTTATTCAGCGTCAGGTCTGTCCGTGGTCGACGGATCAGAAGCCCCAGTTGAGGCCGAGCGTCACGGCGTGCGTGGTGGCACCGGCTTCGAAGCCCGGAGCGTATTCTTCCGGAGCGTAGTCGGTGTAGCGGTACTGCAGGTCGAGCGACACGTTCTCGGCCACGGCGAACTCGACACCGGCACCGGCGGTCCAGCCGATGTGGACGTTATCTTCGGTCGGGGCACCCTCGAAGTGGCCGCTGCCGAACGCCAGACCGGCGGTCAGGTAGGGCAGGAAGGCGCCGCCGTCGAAGCCGATGCGGCCGCGGAGCGAGCCGACCCAGTCGGTGTTGAAGGCAGCGTCGTTGTCGAGGTCGGTCCAGGCGATGTCGCCCACCACGCCGGCCACGATGCCGTCGGTGAGGGTGAAGTTGACGCCGGCGGCGACGCCGAGCAGCCAGCCGTCGATATCTTCGACGGGGCCGACGCCGTCATCGGTCAGCTGACCGGCAGCGTAGCCGGCGAACACGCCGACGAACGGGCCGTCCCAGGAGCCCGAAGCGGAGACCACGCCCGGCACGACGGCCGGCTCATCGATGATGAGGTCGGCGGCGAAGGCCGACGAGGTGAAGCCGAGGGCGACGGCGGTCAAAAGGGCGAAAGCAATGCGATTCATGAAGAGCCTCCAATAGCTTGAAGGCCTGCCTAGCAGCCGCAGCTTAATCGTCTACCCTCCGGTCGATTTTTCGTCGCATTCCGGACACTTCAGGGCCGCAGTGTGGCAAAGCTGCAACGCCGTGAATAACATAGGTTAGCCAATTGTTTACCAGTGACCGGAGGGGGCGCGCCGGAGAGACGGCGCTGCCCCCTCCGCCGCCCCCGGGGCATCCGCCCCCCACGTCAGAGGGACGAATTTCGCAGGAAGGGAGGATCGAGGGAGGGCGTTTGGGAATGCCGAAGAGGGGCGATGCCCTCCCTCGCCCGGGCCGGTCTGTGGACGCAGGGCCGGCCCGATGGGAATTGCCGATCAGTCGGCGAAGATGAGGTCGGATTCCTCGTCGGCGAGGCCGTCGGAGAAATCATCGAGGTAGACGGTTTCGGACCAGTCCGACTCGAGCCGTTCGAGGGTCGAGATGATGTGGTCGAGATGGGCGAGGTTGCGCGCGCCGAGCTTTGCCATCAGGCGCTCGCGCTGGGCGAGCACGGAGCGGCCGGAGATGCCGAGGGTTTCGGCGATCTCGACAAGGCCAAGGCCCCGGCCGAGCATGCGGGCAACGTCGTACTCGCGGGCGGTAAGCTGGTAGGGATTGGACGAAGGAGCGGAGGGAGCGGGCGCCCAAAGGTTTCCGCGATCAGAGGCCGGCACTGACTTTCCCTCCATTGTCGTCAGCAAACTTCTGTTTGCAGGCGGACGAGTATCACCTCGCGGGTACTGGGAAAATTGAGAGTAATCGCGCTGCGAAAACTCCCGCTGGAAGTTCTATCAGCGGCAAATCTGACAGCGGGAGAACTCGCGTCGTCAGTTGTCTCATTGTGAATTTTTACAATGAGAATAGTCACGATGCGGGGTGACAAATCGCCAGAGGGTGCTAGCTTTGGCGCATTGGGTCGGGCCGCTCGGTGGGTGGCAAAAGGTATGCTGGCGTTCGTAGAAAAACATCTGGACACGATCCGCAAGGCTCGGTCCGACAATGATATTGCAGAAATCCTGGGGCAGATCGCTGCGTCGCTCGGATACCGCAGCGGCTACGTGATCGAGTACACGAGCGACCTCAAGGGGGCGCAGCATATCGTCGACTCGAGTCGCGACCGGGCGGGCTGGTGGCGCGACTACTTCAAGGGCGCGGCACAGGCGCGATCCGGGCGGGTGGCAGAGCTCATCGACATGGGCGGGGTGCAGGGCCTGGGGGCGGAGCGGTTCAGCGGGCCGGACGACCCGATGCTGGCATTCGCGCGCAAGGTGGACATCGTCGACGTGACCGTGGTGCCGGTGAGCTTCGAGGGCGTGCTGGTGGGCGTGGCCGGGTTCGCCGGGACGGTGGCGCTGACGCCGGTGCAGAAGAGCTCGCTGCAGCTGCTGGTCTATACGCTGTTCGCGCAGGTGCGCTCGTTCGGCTCGGGCGGGATTTTCGTGCAGCACGAGTCTCTGACGCCGCGGGAGAAGGAAGTGATCGCGCTATCGGCCGAGGGGCTGACTTCCGTGGAGATCGCGGAGCGGCTGGGCATGTCGGCGCGAACGGTGAACCAGCATGTCGACAACGTGGCCGACAAGCTGGGGACGAAGAACCGCACGCATACGATTGCCGAGGTGATCCGGCACGGGCTGCTGCACTAGGGCCAGCGGACCGGGATACGCACCTCCGCGAGCGCTTGGCCAAGCGGCCTGATTCAGGCTCGGCGGTCGGAGCGACGGATGCGGGCGGGGCGGCGCTCGTGGCGGTGGGACATGCCCGAGGCAACCGTCAGCGAGAGGATGAGGGCGCCGGCGGCGATGGCGAACAGGGTTTCGAAGGGGAGCGATACCATCGGGCGGGGTCTCCGTTGGGGGTCGGAGCAGGTAACGGGTTGTGCGGGCGAGTGGTTGCGTCGCGGGCGCCTCAGAACATGCCGTTGCCGGTGTTGATGTAGTCGAGCTCCTCCGGGGTGGAGGGGCGGCCGAGGGCTTCGTTGCGGTAGGGGTAGCGGCCGAAGCGGCGGAGGGTTTCGACGTGGCGGCGCTCGAAATCGGAGAACTGCTCGTTGCCATAGGCGGCGAAGAGGGGCGCTGCTTCCTCGTGCACGGCCAGATCCTCGGCGTGCATGAAGGGAAGGTAGGCGAACATGCGACGGCGCGGCTCGAGCGTGAGGTCGCCGCCCGATGCGACGAGCTCGCGGGCGAGCGAGAGGGCGAGCGGATCGGAAGCGAAGGCCTCGGGGCGCTTGCGGTAGAGCTGCCGGGAGAACTGATCGAGCACGACGATCTCGGCGAGGCGGCCGGAGGGCGAGGTGCGCCAGGCTGTGGCGTTGCCGGCGGCGACCCAGGTGTGGGTGGCGGCGAAGTTGCGCGCGAGCTCGGCATCGAACTCGGGCCTGGCGCCGAACCAATCGGCCTCGTTGTGGGTGACGAACCAGAAGTGGAGGACATCGGCGGGGTAGAACATGTGCGCACCTGTGGACGATGGACGGCCCCTCCCCTGCCCGGCCCATGACGGGAGGGCGAAGAGGCGCGCTTCATCGTTCGTTTCCCATGGGATGGGATGATTGTCACCTGCCGGGCGGCGCGAGGTTATGGCCGGTGGAAATGGAGACGGTGACATGCGGCTGGTGAAGCTCGATACGCCCGAGGGCAGCATCTACATCAACCCCGAGCACGTGGTGGCGATCGTGAAGGGGCTGCGCGACACCCGAATCGAGACCGTGTCGGGGCCGCATGTGGTAAAGGATCCGCCCGAGGTGGTGGCCCGGCTGCTCGGGATGGAGGAGATCGAACTGGATGTGACACCGCGCGCGGTGGGGTGGAAGAGCGAGGGCTAGGGGGCCCTGGCGCAGGGAGCGCGTGGACGCCCCCTCCACCAGCCTTCGGCTGGTCCCCCTCCCCCGCTTTGCGGTGGAGGATCACGCGCGGCGTTGTGCCGGGGGCCGCCCCCTCCACCAGCCTTCGGCTGGTCCCCCTCCCCCGCTTTGCGGTGGAGGATCACGGGGTGTGCCGGTCTAGACGGTGACGATGGCCTTGATCAGGCCGGTGCGGTCGTGGGCCCAGCCGGGCATGTCGCGGGGGACGGCTTCGAGCGTGGTGGCGTGGGTCGCGAGCTTCGAGGTCGGGACGGCCCCGGAGCGGATGGCGGCCATGACGTGCTCGAAATCGGGGCGCGTGGCGTTGCGGGAGCCGCGGATGGTGAGCTCGCGACGGTGCACTTCGGAATCGGGGAAGACGAGGTCGCCCTTGATGACGCCGACGAGCGTGTAGGCGCCGCCGTTGCGGGTGTGGAAGATCGACTGGTTCATGGCCTTGATCGAGCCGGTGGCGTCGAAGACTGCGTCGAAGCCGGTGTCGCGAACCTGCGTGAATTCGCGGCCTTCCACCTCGGCGGGGCTGAAGGTGGTGAAGCCGAGGGCGCGGGTGAGCTCGATCTTGTCGGGCGCGGCGTCGAGCACGGTGACGTCGGCGCCGGCGATGCGGGCGAAATAGGCGACGCCGAGGCCGATGGGGCCGGAGCCGACGACCAGGACGCGGCTCGGGCCTTCGAGCTCGGTGCGGCGGATGGCGTGGGCGCCGATGGCGAGGAACTCGACCATGGCCGCATCGCGGAGGCTGAGGCCATCGGCGGGGTAGAGGTTCTGCGCGGGCATCACCACCTCGTCGGCCATGCCGCCATCGGCGTGGACGCCGATGACCTTCAGCGTCTCGCAGGCGTTGGACTTGCCCTCGCGGCAGGCGGGGCAGTGGCCGCAGTTGAGGTAGGGGTTGATGACGACATCCTGCCCGGCATGGAGGCCGGTGACGCCGTTCGGATCGATCACCGTGCCACTCAGCTCGTGGCCGATGATGCGGGGGTAGTCGAAGAACGGGAAGTTGCCCTCGAAGATATGGTAGTCGGTGCCGCAGATGCCGATGTGCCTGATGGCGACCCGCACCCAGCCCGGCTTCAGCTCCGGGCGCGGCGCCTCGACCAGCGCGAGCTTTTCCGGGGCGGTGCATTGGATGGCGCGCATGGCAGGCGTACTCCCTCGTTCGGGCGCGCATCATAGCTCGGGGCGACTTTCCGGCAAGCCGGGCGTCGGTTACAAGGTGCGCCGCGATTTTAAGGGGTTGGCAGCAGTGAACTTTGCATCGGACAACTGGGCCGGAGCGACGCCCGAGGTGATGGCGGCGCTGGGGCGCGCGAACGAAGGCGTGGCGCCGGCCTATAGCGGGGACGCGCTGACAGCGAAGGTGACGGGCCTGTTCGCCGAGGTGTTCGAGCACGAGGTGGAAGTGTGGTTCACGGCGACGGGGACGGCGGCGAACTCGCTGTCGCTCGCGGCGCTGTCGCGACCGGGGGGCGTGGTGTTCGCCGGGGCTGAGGCGCACGTGAGCAACGACGAGAGCAATGCGCTCGAGTTCCAGTCGGACGGCCTCAAGATCATCGGGCTGCCGAGCCCGGACGGACGCGTCGAGCCAGAGGCGTTGGCCGCGGCGCTGACGCGGCATCCGGATGGCGGGCGCACGGTGCCGGTGGCGCTGAGCCTGACCAACGCGACGGAATGGGGCACGGTGTATTCGGCAGCGCAGGTGGACGAGCTTGCCGCCGTGGCGAAATCGCGCGGCATGGCAGTGCACATCGATGGGGCGCGGTTCGGCAACGCGGTGGCGGCGACGGGGGCTACCCCGGCCGAGCTGACGTGGAAGGCGGGCGTCGACTTCATGAGCTTTGGGGCGACGAAGAACGGGGCCTGGGCGGCGGAGGCGATCGTGTGCTTCCGGCCAGGACTGTTCGCGGGGATGGAGCTGCGGCGGCAGCGGGCGGGGCACGTTTTCTCGAAGGCGCGGTTCATCGCCGCGCAGTTCGAGGCGTATTTCGAGCGCGGGAACTGGCTGCGCTGGGCCGGGCACGCCAACGCGATGTCGGAGCGGCTGCGGGCGGGGCTCAGGGCTTCGAACCGGGCGCGGCTCGCGTGGGAGAGCGCGGCGAACGAGGTGTTCGCGGTGGTGCCGGCGGAGCTGCTCGCCGCGGTGCGGGCGGCCGGGGGCGCGCTGCACGAGTGGCCGGCGGAGACCGCGGCGGAGGATCGGCGGCCGGGCGCCGGCGAGGTGATGGTGCGGTTGGTGACGAGCTGGGCGACGGGTGAGGATGAGGTTGAGCGGCTGCTGGGGCTGCTCTGAGCGGAAGCTGGGGACGCTGTGCTTGTTGCTCCCCCTTCCGCCCTGCCGGGCTCCTTCCCCCGCAAGCGGGAGAAGGAGTCGTGCAGTTACCGACGGTGCAACGCGTCATCCTCTCCCGCTTGCGGGGGAGGGGAACCGCCGTCAGGCGGTGGAGGGGGCAGCGCGCGCTGACTAGCCGACCGTTACTTTGGCGAGGTTGCCGGCTGGGTCCTTCACTTCCAGGCCCGCGTTCGTTTCGGCGAAGGGCGCGTTGATGCTGCTCAGCCTTGCCTTCATGGCGTCGAGGGCCGCTACATCCGGCAGCACGATGGCGAAGTGCTTGAGGCCGGCATGCCCCGCCGGTTGCTGCTGGGCGTTGGGGCCGCTCCAGATGTTGAAGGCCAGGGCGTGGGGCATGTAGTCGAGGCCGAGGTCGCCCATGCCGAAGCGGCGCATGATGAACAGGCCGCCAAAGCCGATGCCGTCGCGGTAAAAGCGCATGGCCTGGTCTAGGTCGTTGACGTGCAGGTGGACGTGGCCGATGCGGGTGCCGGCGGGCATCGCCTGCTGCAGGGTGGGCGTGGGGCCGAGCTCGCCGAGGAGGTCGTCGAGGTCGATGGCCTCGCGGCCGGAATGGGTCGAGCCGTCCCTGGTCTTGACGTAGAAGCCGTCCTCGCCGTCGCCGATATCGCCGCGCCAGGGGGTCTCGAAGGTGATCTCGATGCCGTTATTGTCGTAATCCCACAGGTAGATGGCCTCGGAGACGAGGTGATCGGTGGGGGAGATGCGGACGCGGCGCTGCAGGGCGCGGACGGCCATCTGCGCGAGGTCGGCGCGGGTCGGGACGTGGATGGCGACGTGGTAGAGGCCGAGGCTGCGGTCGAGCACGGGATGAGCGGCACCGAGCTCGAGGGTGATGAGCTCCACCCCACCCGCGCCGAGGTGCAGCGCTTCGGCATCCTCGGAAATGAGCTCGAGGCCGACGACGTCGCGCCAGATGAACAGCGCCTGGTCGCGGCTGGTGACGGCGATGCGGACAGGACCGAGCTTCGTGGCGAGCGGGAGCGTCGGC
>JAEYTN010000188.1 GCA_023433985.1 Pseudomonadota bacterium
GTCCGGAGGCCGGGCGAAGAGGCGTTCTCACGCACTCGTGCACCGAAAATCCGCCCCCTTGGCCGCGTGCTTTACGCGATCTTAATTTCGTTGGCGAAAATCGGAGCAAACGCCGCGCCAGGGGGCAGGCAGCGGCACTCGTGTTTGTTCCGTGTCCGAGGTCGATCATGTCCAGAGCCTTCGTGCCCGCCGCGCCGCTGTTGAGCCGCCGCCACCTGCTGGTCGGCGCCGCTGCGCTTGCCGCCTACGCCGCCACTCCGCCGGCCTTCGCCAAGGGCGTCGACGGCTTCGTCGATTCCACCTGGGCCAAGGCGAAATCCAAGGGCGTATCGCGGAAGATCTTCGATGCCGCGATGGGCGATTTCGCCCCGCTGCCCAAGGTGCTGGAGCTGTCGAAGAAGCAGCCCGAGTTCGTCACCACCGCTGCCGATTATGTCGGCAAGCGCGTCACCGACACGCAGATCGCCAAGGGCCAGGGCATGCGCGCCGAGTGGACCAAGACGCTGGGCGTGATCGCCGACCGCTACGGCGTGCAGCCCGAGGCCATCCTCGCCATCTGGGGCATCGAGACCAATTACGGCGGCTACATGGGCGGCATCAACTCGGTGCACGCGCTCGCCACGCTGACTTATGGCGGCTACCGCGCCGACTATTTCGGCTCCGAGCTGATCACGGCGCTGCAGATCCTCGAGGGCCGGCACGTGACGCCCAGGAACATGGTGGGCTCCTGGGCCGGCGCCATGGGCCACCCGCAGTTCATGCCCTCGAGCTTCATGCGCTACGCCGCCGACTTCAAGGGCGACGGCCACGAGGACATCTGGGGCTCGGTGCCCGATGCGCTGGCCTCGATCGCCAACTACCTCAAGGGCTTCGGCTGGCGCTCCGGCGAAACCTGGGGCTACGAGGTGAAGCTGCCGGCCGATTTCAACTACCAGAACGTCTGGACTGGCGTTAACGCCACCCTGGGCGACTGGGCCGGTATCGGGGTGAAGCGCGCCAACGGCAAGGCGTTCCCGCGCGCCGGCGACACGGCGAAGCTGTTCATGCCGATGGGCGGCAACGGCCCGGTCTTCGCCGTGCTGCCGAACTTCGGCGTCATCAAGCGCTACAACAATTCCGACAGCTATGCGCTCGCCGTCGGCCACCTCGCCGACCGCATCATCGGCTCGAAGGGGTTCGCCGCCCCCTGGCCGAAGGACACCGCCCTCAACAAGGACGACCGCATGCAGCTGCAGTCGCTGCTCGCCCGCCGCGGCTACGAGATCGGCACCCCCGACGGCGTGATCGGCCCGAAGACCCGCGCCGCGGTGATCGACTGGCAGTCCCGCTCCGGATTGCTGCCGGATGGGCATGTCTCGGGCAATTTGCTCAGGGCGCTGAGCTGACGTTCACGACGAGCCCGACCATCCCCTCGCTTCACCCTCCCCTATGGGGAGGGCCGTCCCGGTGGGAGGTTGGTTACAGCTTCACCGCCGTGCCCGACACCGACACCATCAGCATCGAGCCGTTGGCGCCGACCACTTCGTAGTCGATGTCGATGCCCACCACCGCATCGGCGCCGACCCGCTCGGCCTCGTAGCGCAGTTCCTCGAACGCCTCGCGCCGGGCATCGCGCAGCGCTCCTTCATAGGCGCCGGCGCGGCCGCCGACGATGTCGCGGATGCCCGCGAACAGGTCCTTGAAGATATTGGCGCCCACGATCACCTCGCCGGTGACGATGCCCAGGTACTCGCGGATCGGCCGGCCCTCGAGCGTCGGCGTGGTCGAAATGATCACCATCGGTCAGGCCCTCGTTCTCAAGCTTTTGCCATCTGTGCGCGCAGCACCGTGCGGTCGCGGGCGGAGACGCCGATCAGCTCGGCGATCCGCCACACCATGTTGTCCTCGAGCTCGTGGTTGCGCCGGTCGGCGAACACCACCTGCCACATCATCCGGATGATCTCGAGCTTTTCGGCCTCGTCGAGCGACGAGAGCGCCGAGGTGAAACGGTAGAAATCGACCGATTCCTGGTCGCGCCGCGTCGCTTCGGCGATCAGCTTTTCCACCTCTGGCTCGCTGAGGCTGTAATAGTCCATCAGCGTGCCGCGCACTGCCGTGCGCTCGTCGGCGGAAATCGTGCCGTCGATAGCCGCCAGATGCACCAGCAGCGCCGCGACGGCGAGCCTGGGCTCCATCGACAGCACGGTGGCGTCGGGCCGCTGGAAGATCGAGCGCAGAGCATCGAACATGCAGGTTTCCTCGGGGTTCGGCCACCGAAGATAGGGATTCCAAGCCGAACGCGGAAGGGTCCGGATGGTCGCGGAAGAATGAGCCCGAAAAGAATCTCCCGCTTGACTCGCAACCGGACTCAGGTGTTCTCTGTTTGTTCTAAAATCCTGACACCCCGTTGCCTGCCGAGTACCACCATGCCCCGCCCCAAACCAGACCTGGAAGCGCTCCGCGCCCAGATCGCCGCCCTTGAAAAGCGGCCGGTTCTGGCGGAAGGCGCAGCGCTGGCGGCGCAGGTCCGGCAGGGCGAAGACGAGTTGCTCGGCCTGTTGCAGGCACCGCCCGGCCTGCTGCACGAAATCTTCGCCGATGAACACCGGCAGGCGGGTACCGCGCTCGGCTTCACCCTCGGGCTCGCCCGCTCGCTCATTGCCCGTGGCCGGCAGGCGCTGATCTACCTGCAGCTGGGCGCCGAGGCGCAGGAGATCGGCCTGCCCTACGGTCTCGGCATCGGGGCTTTCGGGCTGACGGCGGACAACCTCGTGATCGGCCGGATCGCAAAGATCGCCGAACTGCTCTGGGCCCTCGAGGAATCCCTTGCCT
>JAEYTN010000240.1 GCA_023433985.1 Pseudomonadota bacterium
CGCGACCTGATGCGCACCACCTACGACGGCAAGGGCTTCGTCTCGGTGCTCGCCGCCGACGAGCTGATGCGGGCGCCGCGGCTCTATGCGACCTTCCTGCTGTGGCTCCTGAGCGAGCTGTTCGAGGTGCTGCCGGAAGTGGGCGACGCCGACAAGCCCAAGCTCGTGTTCTTCTTCGACGAGGCGCACCTGCTGTTCGACGACGCCCCCAAGGCGCTGGTCGACAAGGTGGAACAGGTGGTGAAGCTGGTGCGCTCGAAGGGTGTCGGCGTCTATTTCGTGACGCAGAACCCCGCCGACGTGCCCGACGCCGTTCTGGCGCAGTTGGGCAACCGGGTGCAGCACGCGCTGCGCGCCTATACGCCCAAGGAGCAGAAGGCGGTGCGGGTGGCGGCGGAATCGTTCCGGCCAAACCCGGAATTCTCGACCGCCGAGGTGATCACCCAGATGGGCGTGGGCGAGGCGCTGGTTTCGGTGCTCGAGGACAAGGGCATTCCCTCGATCGTCGGGCGCACCCTGATCCGGCCGCCCTCGGGCAAGGTGGGGCCGGTATCGCCGGAAGAACGGCGGGCGCTGATCGCGGGCTCGCCGGTGGCGGGGCAGTATGACCAGGTGATCGACCGCGAGTCGGCGTTCGAGGTCCTGCAGAAGAAGGCTAGCGCCGCGCAGCAGGAAGCGGCGGCGCAGAAGCAGGCCGAGATGGCCAACAAGCAGCGCGAGGCGGAGGAGCGCGCCGAACAAGCCCCCGTGCCGCGCCGCTCGACCCGGGCCTCGCCGATGGAAGCGGCGATGACCTCGCTGGCCCGTTCGGCGGCCAACAGCCTGGGCAGGGCGCTGGTGCGCGGCATCCTGGGGAGCCTCACCCGTGGCCGCTAGCCCACGGCCGACCATTGCCGTCTTCGCTTCCGACAAGGGGCCGGGCGACGCCGAGCGCGCGCCGCTGATGTCGGAGGCCGGTACCATCCTGGCGCGGCACGGGGCACGCATCGTTTGTCTCGCCGATGGCGCGCTCGAGGCCATCCCGCTGATCACCGCGGCGCGCGCGGCAGGCGGCGAGGTGCTGCTGCTGGTGGACGACGGGTTTGCGGCGCCGCCCGCGCTGGCCGATGTGCCGATGGAGCGGATTGACGACCCCGAGGCTCGGCTGAAGCGCATGGGCGAGCTGGCGCAGGTCTTCGTGGGGCTGCCGGGCTCGGTGGCTTCGGCGGCGGCGCTTTACCGGACCTGGGCGCGGGCAGGGGCGGGCGCAGGCGGCAAGCCGGTGGTGCTGCTCAACAAGAACCGGGCCTTCGAGGTGATGCGCGGCATGGCCGCCGACATCCTGAGCCACTCGGTGCCGCATGCCGACCGGCTGGTGGTGTTCACCGACAATGTCGAGGACCTGTGGAACAAGGTGAGCTGGGCGCTCGGCGTCCGGACGTGAGGCTCACGCGGCGGTGGCGACCTCTGCCCGCGCGGAGCGTATGTCGCGGGCCGGCGGCTGGCCGAAGAAGCGGCCGTATTCGCGGGTGAACTGCGTGACGCTTTCATAGCCCACGGCATAGGCGGCGTTGCTGATCGGGGCGCCTTCGGTCAGCATCAGGCGGCGCGCCTCGATCAGCCGAAGCTGCTTCTGGAACTGCAGCGGCGTCAGCGAGGTGATGGCGCGGAAGTGCTCGTGGAACGCCGAGGCGCCCATGCCCGCAGCCCGCGCCAGGGCGTCGACCCGCAATGCTGCGCTGAACTGCTCGCGGATCAGCGCCACGGCGCGTCCGATCCGCTGGGCGTGACTGTCGGTGATGCCGAGGCTGCGGATGGCGCCGCCGTGACGGCCCGAGAGAAGCCAGAAGTGCAGTTCGCGCAGCAACTGTGCCTGTAGCACGCGCAGCTGTGCCGGCCGGTCGACCAGCCGCATCAGCCGCAGGGCGGCGTCGGCCACTTCCCGCTCGGTCGGATCGACGCTGACCGGTTGCCCGGCGGCGTAGGGAGCCGAGCCGATCTCCTGCGCGAGGTCGGCGACCAGCGACTGGTCGAGATCGAGCACGAGCGAAAAGTAGGGCGCGGCGGGGCTGGCCTGGATGATCTGGCTCACCGTCGGCACATCCGCAGTTATGAGCAAGGAATCGCCGGCGCCGAACTCGAACGTCCGGCTGCCCATGGTGACCCGCTTCCGACCCTGCAGCACCAGCGCCACGAGCGGGCGATTGATGGCGTATTGCAGCTGGCCGGGGACCGTTTCGCGGACCACGGTGAGGCCGGGCACCGGCGTGCGCGCGACGCCGGCTGCGTCGGCGTAGGTCGCAGCGTAGTGGCGGGCGGCATCGAGGAGCGTGGTTTCCATGACGGGGAAGCTATGCGCCCGCGCGAGGCAACGCAAGCACGGCGGAGGATTGGGCAAGAACTGGCGAGCATCGGGCAACTCCGCGGAGGTGTTGGGAACGATGGTGGCGGCGCGGAAAACGCGAACCCAGAAGGAGACCTCCAATGAGCACCATTTCCATCGTCACGGGCGGCAGCCGCGGCCTCGGCCGCAACACCGCGATCAGCATCGCCCGGCACGGCGGCGACGTGATCCTGACCTATCGCGGCGGCCTCGAAGGCGCCCAGTCGGCCGTGGCCGAGATCGAGGCGCTGGGGCGCAAGGCCGTGGCGCTGCAGCTCGACGTTGCCGACATCTCGCAGTTTCCCGCCTTCGCCGACCAGGTTCGCGACACGCTGCGGACCGTGTGGGGCCGGGACACCTTCGACCACCTGGTAAACAATGCCGGGCACGGCGAGATGGCCGGCATCGCCGAAACCACCGAGGCGCAGTTCGACGCGCTGTTCAACGTGCACGTCAAGGGCGTGTTCTTCCTCACCCAGGCGCTGCTGCCCTTGCTCGCCGATGGCGGCCGCATCGTGAACTTCTCCTCGGGGCTGACCCGGGTATCCTATCCGGGGTTCTCCGCCTACTCGGCGGCCAAGGGCGCGGTGGAGATCCTGACGCTCTACATGGCCAAGGAACTGGGGAGCCGCGGCATCACCGCCAACACCGTCGCGCCCGGGGCCATTGCGACGGACTTCCTCGGCGGCGCCGTGCGCGATACGCCGGCCTACAACGATGCCTTCGCCTCGATCATCGCGCTGGGGCGGGTTGGGCTGCCCGACGATGTCGGGCCGGCGGTCGCCAGCCTGCTCGAGCCGGACAATCACTGGATCACGGCGCAGCGCATCGAAGTGTCGGGCGGGCAGAACATCTGACCCGTCCGGCCGCCGGTCGCGCCCCGCTTCGGCGGGGTGCTCGCCTTAGGGTGGCGCCGACCGGAGCCAGCCGGCGAACGCCAAGACGCCGTAGATCGAGATCAGCACGACGGCCATGTGCGGCAGCAGCACCGACGCCGAGCCCTCCGCCGTGAGGAAGAGCATGATCGGCGCGTTGGAACTGGTGTGGAGGATAGCCGGGCCGGCGAGCGAGCGGCCGCCCGTCTCGTAGATGAAGGCCAGCGGAAAGGCGAGGAACAGCGCCAGTAGCATCGCGGCGCCGCCCGCGACGGGGCCGATAGTGAACACCAGGTAGGCATGCTGCAGGGCGAAGATGGCCGCCGAGATCGCCGCGGCGCGGGCGAAGCTGTGCTCCTCTCGCAGGTGCCCGAAGATGAAAGCGCGGTGGATGACTTCCTCGGCGAGGCCGTTGACCAGCACCACGCCGAGCAGCACGGCGGCCCATTGCGGGTTGAGGGCCACGGGGATGCCGGCGATTGCGCCATAGGCCGGCAGGAACAGCCACATCGGCAGGCTGACGAGCAGGGCGACGAGGACGGCGCGCGGACGCGGCGGTACCAGACCCAGGGCGACCGCGATCCGCGCCGCGCCTGGACCGAAAAGCAGGTACTCGGCGACGGCGATGCCACCGACACCCCAGGCGAAGAGGATGACCTGCCGGGGGAGCAGCGGAAAATCGGGCGGGATGAAGAAGGCGGCGGCGACGAGCACCGCGATGACTGGGAGGGCGCCGACGATTACCTTTGTTGCGAGCGGCATCGCCTCCCCCGAGGGCGACGGTTACGGTCTGCCGCCGCTTCAGGCGGCCGGGACGATCAATGCTGCGGCAGCGGGCGCTCGCGCGTCCAGAGCGGGATGACGTTGCTGCCGGCGAACTCGCGGGCGGGTGCCGGCTTCGGCGCCAGGCGGCGGAGCGTGTGGTGGATCGATTCCCGCACCGGCGCGCGCTGGCGGAGGCGCGACTGCACGCGCTCCAGCAGGTATCTTGGCGACATCGGCTTGACGACCACTTCGTCGATGCCGGCCTTGAGGCAGAGGTTCTTGGTCTCGGGCGTGACCGACGAGGCGAGCGCGATGACCTGGAAGGCGGGGTTCTCGATGCCCGGATCGTCGCGCAGGTCGCGCGTGACGAGATCGGCACGGGCGTTCTCGGCGTCGAAATCGGTGACCACGAGGTCAACCGGCGCGAGGCGCATGTAGATCTGCAGCGCGAGCTCGGACTCGAAGGGGCGCACGCGGAAGCTCGGCACCGAGGCGAGCACCATCGACAGGATCGAGCTCAGCGCCGGATTGGCGACGAGGACGGCGATGGTCTTGAACGGCTCGGCCAAGGCGGCGCTCCAGTGGTTAACCAAGCGTTACCACTTACTTGCGCCAAGCAGAAGGCCCGGTGTCGCGAAACACCGGGCCTAGCTCATGCTATCGGGCTTGCCGAAGCCTAGCGGGCTTCGTTGTAGAGCTTCTCGACGTATTCCCAGTTGATCAGGTTGTCGACGAAGGCCTCGAGGTATTTCGGGCGGGCATTGCGGTAGTCGATGTAGTAGGAGTGCTCCCACACGTCGACGCCGAGGATCGGCTTGGCGCCCTGGACCAGCGGCGACTCGCCGTTCGGCGTCTTGGAGATGACGAGCTTGCCATCCTTCACCGCGACCCAGGCCCAGCCGGAGCCGAACTGCGTGGTGCCGGCGGCGATGAAATCGGTGCGGAACTTGTCGTAGCCGCCCAGATCGGAATCGATGGCGGCCTGCAGCGCGCCCGGGATCGACTTGCCGCCGCCATTGGGCTTCAGCCAGTTCCAGAAGTGCAGGTGGTTGTAGTGCTGGCCGGCATTGTTGAAGAGGCCTTGGTTCTTGCCGTAGCTCTCCTTGACGATCTCTTCGAGGCTTTTGCCCTCGAGGCCAGAGTCCTTCAGCAGGTTGTTGCCGTTGGTGACATAGGCCTGGTGGTGCTTGTCGTGGTGGAACTCGAGCGTTTCCTTCGACATGTACGGGCCGAGGGCGTCGTAGGCGTAGGGCAGGGCGGGGAGTTCGAAAGCCATTCTGGATGCCTCCTGAGGGATGGTCTTGAATAGGTTGGCCGCTGGGCTAAGCCGATATAGGCCCTTTGCCTTTCCGCGCCAATGAGGGCTTTGGAAGGATTATGCCAATCCCATGCACCTGAGCGCAAAGGCATGGCTCGTCCCCTGGCGCAGGGCACCCTCGCGCGCTTGAGGAGAACGTTGACTCCTTGCAAGGCTGAAGCAAGAAATACTGTCACGCATGGAGGGATTGCATGCCTGTGAACGTTGTTGCTGCCCATCGGCCAGAAATCGCGGCGGGTGGAATAGCCAGGGACGATACTTCCTCGGCATTCTATCTCCGAATAAATGCGTTGATACGACCTGAGCATGTTGTGCTCGACTTGGGCGCCGGGCGTGGCGGACAACTTGAGGGTGAACTGGCATTCAAGAAGCAGCTGGGGCGCCTGAAAGGTCGCGTCAAGCGACTTGCCGGCTGCGACGTCGATCCCGTCGTGCTGACCAATCCGCATCTCGACGATGCACAGGTTCTGGATGGCTCCGGCAAGTTACCGTACGACGACGAAACCTTCGACCTGATCTACAGTGACTGGGTCATCGAGCACATCGACGACCCGGCCACATTTGTTGCCGAAGTGCGCCGGGTGCTGAAGCCGGGCGGCTGGTTCTGTGCGCAGACACCGAACAAATGGGGCTACATCGCGCTCGGTGCGCGGCTGGTGCCGGACAAGCTGGAGGCGGCGGTTCTGCATCGCCTGCAGCCGGGACGCGAGGACAGGGACGTGTTTCCCAAGCGCTACCGGCTCAACACGCTGGGCGACGTCCGCCGTGCGTTTCCGGCCAGGGACTGGGCGGATGCGTCGTTCTCGATGAACGCTACCCCCGCCTATCACGGCAACCGGAACTCGCTGTTCTGGGCGATCGACCTGTTTCAGATGCTCACCCCGAGCTGGATGAATACCGTGCTGCTCGTGTTCACGCAGAAGAAGTAGCGGCGTCGTCCGCGAGCCCCATGCACTCGAGCGCAAAGGCGTAGCTCAGGCCGGTTTCCTTCAGGGCGTCGAAGCGGCCGGAGGCGCCGGAGTGGCCGGTGGACATGTGGGTCTTGAGGTATAGGGGGGCCGTGCCGGTTCTGATGGCGCGGAGTTTTGCGACCCACTTGGCCGGTTCCCAGTAGGTGACGCGGGGGTCGGTGAGGCCGGCGATCACCAGCATGGGGGCGTAGTCCTTGGCTTCGACCTGCTCGTAGGGGGCGTAGGCGGCGATGCGGTCGTAGGCGGCCTTGTCGGTGATCGGGTTGCCCCATTCGGGCCATTCGGGCGGGGTGAGGGGCAGGGTATCGTCGAGCATGGTGTTGAGCACATCGACGAAGGG
>JAEYTN010000253.1 GCA_023433985.1 Pseudomonadota bacterium
ACCTGGCCACCTTCGGTGCCGTGGGCGTTCCCGTCTTCTTCGTGATCAGCGGCTTCGTGATGGGCTTGCAGCGCTTCGAGCCGGGGCTGTCGAATGCCGCCGACTTCGCGTTCAGGCGCGCGCTGCGCGTCGTTCCGCTCTACTGGGTCATGACGCTGGTCTACTGGGGCATCGGCGTCGACGGCTATGTCCTCACCGATCTGGTCGCCTCGCTGGGGTTCGTGCACCAACTGCTGGGCAGCCCGCCGATCATCCGGCCGGGCTGGACTCTCGAATACGAGATGTTCTTCTACCTGTGCTTTGCGCTGGTGGTCGCCACCGGCGTGTTCGGCCCACGCCGATGGGGCCTCGCGGCGCTGAGCCTGCTGTTCGTGGGGTTGTGCGCGGCCAACTTCGTCTTCGCCGGCCCTTTCCTTGCGGTATACGCCAACCCGCTGCTGCTGGAGTTCCTGCTCGGCGTAGGCATCGCGCAGATCCATGGGGCGAAGCGGGTCACGCTGCTTTGGCCGCTCTACCTCCTGGCGGCCCTGCTGCTTTTCCTCGCCTCCATCGTGTTCGAGATGGGCCCGGCGCTGATGAACCTGCTCTGGGCCGGCGGCGCCTTCTTTGCCGTACTGGGGCTCGTGGGTGCCGAACATCGCGGCAGGCTCCTGCTCCGGGGGCGGCTTGTCGAAGAGCTGGGCAGCGCCTCCTTTGCGATCTACCTCTGCCATATGCTGCTCGTGCTCACGCTGTTCGTCTGGCCCCTGTGGTACTGGCAATTGCCGCGTTTCCTCGAGCCGCATCTCACGCTCCTGCTCCTCGCCTCGATCAGCGTCGCCTTCGGCTGGCTGGTCCACAAGCTGCTCGAAGCGCCAATGAACGCATGGCTGCGGCGCTCGCTCACTGGGGCCGCTGCTCGGTCAGGTAGTCTTCGCTGAAGCCGGGTCGCATGAACGGCCGATATGCCGGCAGCACTTGCCGCATGCGGCTGAGGCAGAGATCTATCGTGGCCTGCGTCAGCGGATAGGACTCCTCGACGGGATCGCTCTTCGCCAGCTGCTCCTTGAGCGCCCGATGGCTTGCCTCGGACACTCCCTCCGCCAGTGCACGGCGGAGCTGCTCCGCCGCCCGGTGGCTGAGGCTGCGGTTGACCTGGCGGTCGGCCATGTCGAAGCCGTCCGGCGTGGCGCCGATCATGCCGAGAAAGTCGGCGAACAGCGAGCCATCCTTCCACTGTCGGCGGTCGTAGGGGGCGAGCACCAGCGGCACGTCGGCATAGGTGAAGAACCGCTGCAGCATGTCGAGCTGCGAAGGATCGTAGGCGAGCGGCAGGGTATTGATGTCGCGCCTGTGCTGGAGCGGGTAGTGCCGCACCGCCTCGCTGAACGCCGCGACGATGATGTCGCACGGATGCCGGATATAGGCGATCGCCGTCTTCTCCCACCCGTCCAGCACGTCGAGCAGCCGCCTGACGTCGACCTGCGGTTCGCACAGCATCTCCGCCGAGAGCAGCAGCGTCCGGTCGCCCGCCGCTTCCATGAGGTCGCGAAGGTGGCTGCGTCCCCCATCCACGTCCCGTCCGGGCGCGAAGGCGTCGGCGAGCGGGTTGTGATTGGGCCATTCGGGGATGGATGGCCGATAGAAGAAGCCCTGCCTCGCAAGGGCCGGGGCGTTGCGCTCGAGGAACACCTGGATGGCGCTGGTGCCCGTCTTGTGCACGCCGATATGTAGAATGACCTTGCCCATGGTTCAGGCCCTGCGGCGCAGCACGTAGAGATCCTGGTGCCCCCACCAGTATCCGGGCTCATGCAGCAGGTACTCGACATCCGGCAGCGATGCGATCTGCGCATCGACGAATTCCTTCGCCGTGATGGCCTGTCCGTAGTCGGCCGTGTCGAGGTCGCCCTGCTCGCTCGAGGCCTCGAACCAGTACCCCTCGCCGTCCAGCCTGGCCTGCGGGAAATGCATCATGCTCTTGCGCCCGTGCGTCGTGAAAAACAGCACGCCACCCGGGGCGACCTCCTCGTATAGGCGCCGAAGCCAGCGCAACCACGTCGACCTCGGCATGTGCGAGAAGAATGACAGCGCAAAGATCACGTTGAACGGACGTGGCAGCACCAGTTCCTCGGGAACCCGCGCCGACGGCACGGTAGGCACGCCGAACTGGCGGGTGATGAACGCATTGGCGGCGGGGTGGATGTCGGACGCGACCAGCTCGTGCGGCGCCAGCAGCTGGCTGGCGTGGCGCGTCACCGCGCCATAACCCGCCGCGAACTCGAGGATGCGCAGCGGAGCCTTGCCCTGCGGCATCCATCGGTCGATCAGTTCCCTTGCCTGCAGGGCAGAGTCCCGCCCCTGCTGGTAGTAGTAGCCGATGGCTTCCTGCCTGCTGGCAAACGACGGGTTGTTGACGATGAAGTGGAAGATCGCGTCGTCCGGATGCACGTCGTCCGGTACCCCGGCCGCCGAGGCCGCCGCCACCACGGTCCCACCCTCCGCATCGGTACCGGCGAAGCCACCCACGGCCGGGGTGCGGTCGGCAATGGCGGCATCGCGCGCCCGATTCCGGGTCGCGACGTAGACCTCCGTGAATTCTCCGATCACCCCGTGATGGTGGTCCGAGAAGCGGCTGACCTCGACGTCGAGCCCGGACCATTCATAGATGGCGCGCGCAAGGTCGTAGCCGAAGTGGAACGTAACGAGCGAACCTTCCGCGCTCACCGGATTGCCGTGAAATTCCGGCTCCGCGAAGTGCCGGACGGAGCCGTCGGCCTGGTACAGCGCGCGCCGCTCGCTCGTCACCCGGTCCTTGTAGGTCGGCGTGGTGAGGATGGCGATCCCGCCCGGCTTCAGCGTGCGGGCAATCTCCGCCAGCGCATCGTCGGGTCGGTTGACGTGTTCCAGCACGTCGAGCGCGAGCACTATGTCGAAACTGTCATCGGCGAATGTCTGCGCCTCGAGGTTCTCGTTCCTGAAGTCGTCGATCTGCTCACCCAGCTTGTGCGTGGGCAGGAAGTTCGAGGCAACGTAGCGGCTGCACTCGCGCCGCAGCTTGATCGACAGGCCGCGCGGCTCCGGCGAGCTCTCGTGGATCCGCAGCTCCCGCCAGTTCGGCCGGTGCCGGTTGAGCAGCAGCGCCGCCGCCCTCTCGCGGGGAATGGACCCGCAGCTTTCGCATTGAAGATGGTCGCGATACCAGTCGAAGCGCGCCGAGAACACGGCGGCTTTCTCACAAACCGGGCAATACCCTTCGGTGCTGTAGACGATACTCATTGGCCGGTTCCTGTCTCTGCCTTCTCGGGTTCGCCGAGCAAGGCGAAAGTCTTGCGCAGTCCCTCGGTGAGGGAGTGTTCCGGCGTCCAGCCGGTTTCGGTGCGGATGCGTGCGATATCGAGGACATTCCGGCCCACATCGATCAGGCGGCCCGGCTTGCGCACCACTGCGGGCTCGACGCCGAGCTGCCTCGCCACCTGGCCAACCAGCTGCTCGATCGATGTCCCCACCCCCGAGCCCACGTTGTATGTACGGCCGTCTTCGCCTGCTTCCGCCAGCCGGACCAGTGCCGCTGCCACGTCGTCGATGAAGACGTAGTCCCGCACGACGCTGCCGTCGCCCCAGATTTCGACGGCCTTTCCCCGCCTCAGCCGATCGTAGATGGCCGGCACGATCCCCTGGCCGCTCTTGGTCCGCTGCTGCGGCCCGAAGGGATTGCTGAGCCGCGCCACGACGTAGCGCGTTCCATGCAGCCTCCGGTACAGGCGGAAGTAGTGCTCGGCGGCCAGCTTCGCGATGCCGTAGGACGAGATCGGGTCCGTCGGGTGTGTCTCCGGGATTGTCGGCGTCAGCGCCTCGCCATAGACGGCCCCGCCCGACGAGACGAATACCCAGCGGGCACGAACCTCGCGCGAGAGCTCCAGCAACCCGGTCGTCATCGCGACTTCCGACTGCAGCTCCGCCGCCACCGCAGCGGTCGACATCGATGGCCTGGTGTGCCCGGCGAGGTGAAACACCGCCGCGTCCTGCATCGCATCGAGCAGCTCCGCGGGCGGGGCGGCGAGGTCCCCCGTCAGCACATCGGCCGCAGCGGGCCAGTGGGCCGACACGTTGCGGTCGAACAGCGCGACCCGAACGCCTTTGCGAACCAGGGCATGCGCGAGGTTTGTCCCGATGAATCCTGCCGCGCCCAGCACCACGGCCCGCTCCACTGGTGCAGGCATCAGCGGCCCATCCGGTCCGGCCCGAGGCCGAGATAGCCCTCGACATGGCGGCGCCAGGCCGTGGCCTTCGCCCTAGTCGACGCCGAGACCGGCACGAGGCTGCGCGCCAGTTCCTGCATCTCGGCCACCTCGCGCAGGTGCTGCTGCGCTCCGGTAGCGGAAGTCACGCCCGACCGGTGCCGGCGGTGACGATTGAGCGGTTCCGCGACGAACGCCACGCGCCCCTGCAGCATGACGTGCATGTAGAGGAGCCAGTCGCCGGCCAGCCGATAGTCGAACAGCTTTTCGCCCGTTTCGACCAGTGCCTTCTTGAGCGCCGCCTTGCGAAACACTACGGCGCTGACATTGGGGAGGGTGTTCTTGACGGCCAGCGCCTCCGCGATCTCTTCCCGGCCATCGCGGCTGTGATCCTCCGTCCATCGCGCGGAGATATCGGCGGTATAGTCGAGGTAGTCCTTGGCGATGATCCGGCCCGTCGTATCGATCTGCCTGGATTGGCAGTATGCGAGCACGACTTCGGGGTCCTCGAAGCGCCCGGCCATCGCCTCGAGGAAACCTGGCTCGGCCATGTCGTCGGCTTCGGCAATCCACACCAGGTCGCCACGACACATGGCGATACCCTTCTGCCATTGGCGGAACACCGAACCCGAGTTTCGATCGTTGGAGATGACATGCAGGTCACTCTCCCGGTGCTCGGCCGTGTAGGCATCCAGTACCGACAGGCTCTCGTCGCCCGATGCGTCGTCGAGCACGACGATTTCATATGGCGGCCAAGTCTGCCCGACAATGCCGTCCAGCCGCTGTCGCAGGTAACGGGCGTAGTTGTAGTTGGGCACCACCACCGAAACCCGGGGCCGATCGGCCGCGATCGCCAGCAGGTCCTGCGCGTACTGCCGGATCGACGGCACCGGAACCGTGGCGGGCAGTCGGGGTCGCGCCGCGAGGTCCTCGATCGCCGCCGCAAAGGCCTCGCAGTCGAAAGCGGGGACCAGTCGTCCCCCGTGGGCGGCGATGAACTCGGAGGCCCCCGTCATGCCCTCGAACGCCACGACCGGTACGCCGACCGCCGCCGACTCGAGCACGACATTCGGGAAAGGGTCCTCCCGGGAGGGCAGGGCGTAGACG
>JAEYTN010000015.1 GCA_023433985.1 Pseudomonadota bacterium
CCGCGGTCATTGGTGATCGAGGCGTTGTTGAGCGCGATCATCACGTTGGCGCCGACGCCGCTCATGTTGAACGTGCCGCCGCGATCGTTGAGGATCGACGCATCGTTGCCGGCGAACATCAGGTTGACGCTGACGCCCGACAGGTTGAGGTCGGCGCCGCGGTCGTTGGTGATGCCGGCATTGTTGCCCGCCACGACTGCCAGCAGCGCATCGGTGCCGTTGATCTGGCTGCCGCGGTCGTTGAGCAGGGTAGCGTCATTGAGCGCCCCGATCGCGCTGAGGCCGGAGAAGTTCCAGTCCGAACCGCGATCGTTGAGATAGTGGGCGTTGCCGCCGATGCTCGCGATATCCACCTGGCCGCTGATGGTCGAGTTCTCGTCGCTGGTGAGGTTGACGTTGCCGCCGGCGACGGACAGCACCGAGATGCCGCCGGTGCCGGTGGCGTTGTCCATGTTGGAGTTGTTGAGGTTGTTGATCACCACGTTGCCGTCGGCGAACACGCCGATAGTGGAGGTGAGCAGTCCGCCCGCGCCGGTGATCGAGGCGAAGTTGGTGTTGTTGACGAGCACGTTGTTCGGCGTCGTGAGCGTCGGATCGAGCGCGAGGACGAAGACGCCGGGGCCGGTCGGGGCGTTGATGTTGCCACCGATACCGTTGCCGGTATTGTCATTCGTGACGACGACGCTGTTGGTGCCGTCGACGGAGTTGGCGAGGTTGCCCGCGCCGATCTTGATCGCCACCACGCCGGCGCCGCCGCCGGTCGCATCGACGCTACCGGTATTGCTGTTGACGATGTTCACCGCGCCGTCGCCGATGTTGACGCCGAGCAGGCCGGCCAGGGTGGTGACCTGCGTGCCGTTGTTGGTGACGAGGGAGGTACCGCCGCCACCGGTGATCGAAGCCATGCCGATCGGCGGATCGACGGTGATGCCGGCGTCAGCCATCGTGGTCGCGTCGCCCGACAGGGACACCGCAAGGACGCCGAAGCTGCCGGTAGTGGTGACGTTGCCGTGAGCGTTGGCCGTTGCGTTGCCTGAAGCGAGGCTGATCACGCCGCCGCTGATGCTGGGCAGGCCCGGAAGCGCCGGCAGCGCGAAGCCGAAGAGATTCACCGCGTCCGCACCCGAGTTCACGACACCGGCGTCGACCGTGGAGGTGCCGGCCAGCGACAGGCCGACAATGCCGGGGCCGCTGGTCGAATTGGTAGTGGTCGAGGCGCCCGCGTTGATGGTCGTGTTCCCGGCAAGGCTCGCCGCCCAGATGCCGGTGCTGTTGGCAGCGGCCGTCGAGCTTACCGTCACGTTCGGGTCGATGCTGACATTCGCGTCACCCGTCACCGACAGGCCCATCACGCCGTAGAGACCGGCAGTCGTGACGTTGCCATGCGCGTTGATGGTGGTGGTGCCGACGCCGAGGCCGATCACGCCGCCGCTGACGTTCGGGACGGGGAACCCGGCGACATTGACCAGTCCTGCCCCCGAGTTGACCACGCCTGAATCGATAGTGGTCGTCCCGCCCGCGAGGCCGACGATGCCGGGGCCGCTGGTCGACTTCGTCTGCGAGGCAGCGTTGCCATTGATGACCGTGTTGCCGTTGATGCTGAAGGCCAGCACGCCGGCTCCGGTTGAGACCGTGCCTGCGTTGATGACGCTGGTCGCACCCAGGTTGACAGTCGAGTCTCCCAGGGCACCGAGATTGATGCCGTGCCGGCCGGTATTGAGCGTGCCGCTGTTCGTGGCCGTCGCAGCGCCAAACGTGGGCAGGATGCCCGCGACCGGATCGATCGAGGACATGCCGTCGCGGTTCTGCGAGTTGACGAGCCCGGCATTGTCCAGCGTAACGAGCGTACCGCCAGACAGCGAGTAGCCGTTCAGGCCGTTGTTGAGCGCGTTTACCGTACCGCTCGCGAGGTTGGCGACGTTTGCATTGCTGTTGTTCGATACGGCATTCAGGCCAATGCCCGTGGCGAGCGCGCCGGCGCCCGGCGTCAGTACGCTGCCCGAGTTGTTGATCGTGGCGCTGTTGTTGGCGCCCGTCGTCCACACCAGCACACCACCTCCCGAGCCCTGGACCTGCGAGAACTCGTGGATGTTGACGGTTACCGCGGCGTTTGCGCCGGACGTGGGAATCGTAATCGTCGGGAACCCGCCCGAGGTTCCACCGATTACCGCTCCATACTGCCCCGCACCAAAAGCGGTCGGCGCCACAACTGCCGTGGCTCCCGCAATCGTGCCGTCGCCGATGTTGAGCGTGAAGGGCGAGTTCGTCGGACCCGGCGCATACTCGATGCCGTTGGTGACGGTGGTCCCAACGCAGCTCCGAGTGGTGTTGGAGCCAAGCGTGCCGCATTCGTTTGCTGCAAATGCAACGCCGGGCATGAGCACGGCGGCACCTATGCCGGTGACTGCCGC
Source organism: Pseudomonadota bacterium (assembly GCA_023433985.1). GTDB lineage: Bacteria > Pseudomonadota > Alphaproteobacteria > Rhizobiales > Devosiaceae > Devosia_A. Next base: position 2,412 of record JAEYTN010000015.1, read on the forward strand.
GAGAGCCGCGGTCAGGATGCCGGTCGACAGGCTGTCGGAAAGCGAAGTGGACGCCAGCAATACCCTGCGGATGCCCGGCCTCAGCTCCAGTGCTCCGGTCGAGATCCCCTGATCCTGCCGGCTCTTGTTACCGAGGCGCCCCGCTCCCGCCTTCGCCCTGCGCTTGTTCACGACCATGTGTAGCAACCCCCAAGTATGTCTCTTATTCGGGTGACACGACTCTGACGCAAACGCGCCTCTGCCGGTCTTCAGAGTCATACGACTGCCTGATGCCCAAATATTAGTCCATAGATGCAGGAGTTATTCGGCATGGTACGTTTGTACGTCTTGGAATGCTTTCAAAAGACGTCTCCAAATTCGTTGTGAGACGCTTCTGATACGCAACCTCCAACCGTACATCCTGAGGATATATTGACGCTTTACGATCTATTAGGGTATTTGAAGATGTATGGAGGAGCGCCAAAGACAATGGCGACCGGCGGTAGACAGGAAGTCCGTGCTGCGAAGTCGTTCTGAGACGTTGGCGGAAAGTTGGATCAGGAGTGTAGCTGCGGCGCCACACTACCTACCAAGGATTGGGTGGGAGCGTTGAGAGTCGGATACGTCAAAGTAGATCGCGAGGACGCAGCTGCGTTAGACAGTATTTCCCGGCTGGAGGCTGCGGGTTGCTCGCGGGTGGTGCTTGATTCAGGCCCTCGCGGCGCGCCCGTTACCGGGATGTTCGCGAATGTCGCCAGGAACCTGTCGTCCGGCGACATCCTGATGGTCACCGACCTCCACCATCTGTCGGGCAAGCTCGGGACCGTCGTCGAGCAACTGACGGAGCTCCGCGCGCGCGGCGTGTGGGTCGAAGACCTATCGTCGGGTCTCGACACCTCCAGCGAGGCGGCAGCCAGCATCCTGCGCGTCCTCACCAACTTCGTGCACGACTCGGCGGCGCGCCAGGACACGCGCCCCGATGGCTCCGCCGCCCATGTCGGCCGGCCGCGGCGGATGTCGAGCGAGGACATCGCGCGTGCCCGCCAGCTGCTCAAGGAAGGCGGCCTCAGCATCGGCGAACTCGTCAAGGAACTCGGCGTGTCGAGAGCGACCCTTTACCGAAGCCTCCGCGCCCTCAGGTAGCGATCATTAGTCAATCACCGGACCATCGCAGCGAGCGGCCTGGCCGTCGCTCGGGGCGTCACGCGCGGCGAACCTGCAGACGCCTGCCGCTAGCGACCTTTGGTTGACGTAAGCGGCAAGCTCATTGAGGTCTGGTTTTGAACAAGAAGATAGTGGTTCTGGGCGGGGACGGCTTCTGCGGCTGGCCCACGGCGCTGCGCCTTTCAGCAGAGGGACATCACGTCACCATCGTGGACAATCTCTCCCGTCGGCGCATCGATGCGGAGCTGGGCGCCGGGAGCCTGACGCCGATCGCCGAGGTCACGTCGCGGCTGGCGGCATGGACCGGCACATCGGCTTCGAGGCGGTGGACATCGCGGAGGACCCGACGCTCTTGCGCGAGCTGCTGGGCGAGATCAGGCCCGACACGATGGTCCACTTCGCCGAGCAGCGCGCGGCGCCCTATTCGATGCGCGACGCGGCGCACAAGCGCTACACCGTGAACAACAACATCTCCGGCACCCACAACCTGCTGTCGGTGCTGGTGGAACTGGGGCTCGACACGCATCTCGTCCACCTCGCGAGCAGCGCATGCGCTGGTTCCGCTCGGTCTACCACGTGTCGGCGCGCAACCGGTCCTATCTCGATGACTGGCGTCCATCGCTGCGCGGCAAGGTGATCCTGCCCTTCATGCTGCTCAACTCGGCGCGGCGGGCGATGACGGTGCCGCTGGTGATTTTCGGGGCCCTGCACCTGGGGCTGAACCTCGACCCCACGGCGCCACTCACCGGACAGGCCGTGCTCGCGGTGCTGCTCGGCGCCCCGGCTCTGATGGGGGCTTTCGCGGCGCTGGCAAACGGCCGCGTCAAGGCCCTGCTGTTCCTGCCCGAGTATGTCTTGTTCCGGATCGTGCGAGCCTACCTGACGCTGGAATCCGTGCTCAGCATCGCCTTCGCGCCCGGGTGGCGGGCGGCCACTCGGTAAAGTTGCGCGCTCCGGCTTAGCCGGGCGTTATCGGCAACACGCAGGCATACCGCTCGCAGAACGCCGGAGATGCGATGGGTGGGATCATGCGCTATCCCCTCGTCCTGTTCCTCTTCGTCTTCGTCGTCCCGCCTTTCGCCCTCCATGCGCTGCTGACCGGCAGGGCGGCCCTCGACAGCAGGCCGGCGGCATCCGACGTCCGCGTTCTTCCGGATGACGCCGAGCGCATCCACCACTGGAGGGTGGCAGGCGCCCGCTGAGTGGTCGCGCCGGGATGATCTGGATCAAGCCACGCCCCGGCCGGGCCGCTACGTTGCAGGAGCCCATGCAGTGGCGACCGAGCTTCGCCGCGAGACCCGACAGGACCTGCGCCATGCGCCCAAGAATGCTCAAGCGAGTCGCCGCATCGCTCTTCATCGCCGCGACGGGCTGCCTCGCCACGGCCTCGGCAGGTGCCGACGCCGCTGTCGTGGCCATGGGGCGCGAGATCGTCGAGCAGCATTGTGCGTCGTGCCACGCCACGGGACCGGCGGGGGACAGCCCGCTGCCGGCCGCGCCCCCGTTCCGCGACGTGCACCAACGCTACGACGTCGAGCTGCTCGTGGAGGCGCTGGTCGAGGGGATCGTCACGGCGCACGCGGAGATGCCCCAGTTCGAGTTCGAGCCGCAAGAAGCCGAAGCGATCGTTTCGTACCTCAAGTCCCTCGAGTGACCAGCGTCGGCCTGCCGATGCC
>JAEYTN010000320.1 GCA_023433985.1 Pseudomonadota bacterium
TAGAGCAGTTCCTGCTGCTCCTGGGGCAGGCCGGCGATGAACTTCGCCTCCTTGCTGAACACCGGCCAGACAAGCGCGTTCACCTCGCCATAGGCCTGCCGGTAGCCGTCTTCGTCCCACTGCCGCAGGTGCGCCAGCGACTGCTCCACCCGAGTCGCCTGGATGCGCTGGAAGTACTCCACGCCGCCGAACAGCACGGCGAGCACGGCGAAGACCTTCAGCACAGGCGCGAGAATGGTGTCGAGACGGGCGAGCCGCGAAACAGCCCAACTGCCCTTGGCCGGCGGCTCGCTCTCGACCGCTTCCTCGATAGGGTCGAAGCCTACGGGCATTTGGTCAGGTCGATCTCGACCGAAGGATCGAGCGTGCTGGCCAGTCGCACTATTTCGGCGCTCAGGCACCGCAGCGATGCCTCATCGGCGACGAAGGAGGTGTCGACCGCATCTATCGGGCCGGGCGCCTTGGGCAGGCCACGGGACTTCGTTTCTACGCATTGCGTGAGGTCGACCAGCACGAAGCCGCGTCCCTCGGCGGCGAGCCGCACCAGTTCCCCGTCGACCCGTTCACTGAAGCACGCCGCGACCTGGCTGTTCAGCCGGATCGTCGGATTGCAGAAGTCACACACAGCCGACGCCGAAGAAACGCCAGCCAGAAAAAAGCCAATGGCCAAAGCCTGTCGCACTCGATTGCCCCCAGCCGAGTTTGCGCATCAATATTTCCGGGCGTCGCCGCGTTGTAAAGCGCTGCCGTAGGTCAGGCAGGCGGCACGAAGCCGTCGGGAGGCTGGATCGGCAGGATCGAGGCCGCTGGCTGCCGGCGCTTCGAACCCCTCGCGAGTGCAAGCACCAAATAGATGAGCCAGCACCGGGGCGGGTGCTGGCTCAATGGAGGTCGGGGGAAACCTCAGAAGCGAGAGGTCACTCAATCACTTCACGTCACTACAATGCCGAACGTCCCCCGGGGTTCCACGCGAATGCAAAAAAAGTTCGGGTGCCTTCAGGCGTATTGCACCAGCGCCTTGCCGCGGCCGGTCAGCAGGTGCATGCCGGCCGGACTCTTCTTCACCCAGCCCTTGGCCTCGAGGTCGCCGCGCAGATGAGGCGGCGGCGCGAGTTCGGGGTCCTGCGCCAGGCGGGCAAGCGCAACGAGTTCGGTAGGGGTGGGCTGCTCGAGGTCGGCCAATTGCAGCATCTGCGTCTCCGGGGTTTCGCAACGAAGAATGCCGGTGCCGCCCAGTGGTTCCGGCGGCGACAGCGCTGGGCAAATCACGCTAGGCTGCTGATCCGGATGCACCAGGGAGACGATCCTTGCCCGATGATCGGCTGATCCTTGCTCGCGACGGCATGGCGGCGCGGTCGCTCGAAGGCATCGTGCCGGCGGAACGCTACGTCGAGACGACACTGCGGCAGGTCCTGCGTCCCCTCACCGCACTCCGCCGCGGCGCTGCAGCCGACGCTGAGCAACTCGACGAGGTGCTGTTCGGCGAAACGTTCGAGGTCCTGGACGAAGCCGATGGCTGGGCCTTCGGGCAGGCGAAGCGCGACGGCTATGTCGGCTATGTCGAGGCCGCGGCACTCGGGTCACCCGGCGCTCGGCCGACGCACTGGGTCAAGGCGCTGAGGACCTACGGCTACAGCGCGCCCAGCATCAAGACCGCGCCGACCGGCCTCTACTCGATGAACACGCCCGTCGCGGCCGAAGCGCATGAAGGCCGCTTCGTGAAGACTGCGGGCGGCTGGATCGTCGCCGACCACCTGGCCCCAGTCGGAGACGTCGCGGCGGACTTCGTCGCCGTGGCGGAGACGTTCGTCGGCACCCCCTATTTCTGGGGCGGGCGCACCAGCGTCGGGCTCGATTGCTCCGGCCTCGTGCAGCAGGCGCTCTACGCCGCCGGACGCCCCTGCCCGCGCGACAGCGACCAGCAGGCAGCGCTGGGCGAGCCGGTCGAGCCCGAACAGCTGCGCCGTGGCGACCTGGTGTTCTGGCGCGGCCACGTCGCCATCATGCTCAACGCCACCGACATCGTCCACGCCAGTGGCGCGGCGATGGAGGTCACGGCCGAGCCGCTGGCGACGGCTATCGCGCGGATCAGCGCAGCTGGCGGCGGCGAGCCCACCGCCTATCGCCGGCTCTAGGCGTCAGGCCGGCATCGGCCGGACGAAGTGGTTCGGCGCCACCTCCCGCACCTCGGGCTGCGCCACCGCGGATTGGCGGCGGATCAGCTCGATCTGGCCGAGCTCTTTCGCCCTCGCTTCGGTGAAGCGATGGTCCGGGTCGGGCACGGCCGAGAGCAGCAGCCGCGTATAGGGGTGCTGCGGGTCCGAAAGCACGCGCTCGGTTTCGCCCCATTCGACGATCTGCCCGGCATACATCACCATGATTTCCTCCGCCACGTAGCGCGCCGTGGCGATGTCGTGCGTGATGTAGAGCACGGCGAGCTTCAACTGCCGCTTCATGTCGTTGAGGAGGTTCAGGATGCCGAGCCGCACCGAGACGTCGAGCATCGAGGTGGGCTCGTCGGCGATGATCACCTCGGGGTTCACCGCCAGCGCCCGCGCGATCGAGATGCGCTGCCGCTGCCCGCCCGAGAGCTCGTGCGGATATTTGGGCAGGATCAGCGCCGGGTCGAGCTTCACCCGCTGCAGCACCTCCACCATGGCCGCCTGGCGCTCTGGGCCCTTGAGGTTCGGCTGATGCAGCCGCAGCGGCCGCTCGAGGTGATGCCGGATCGTATGGACCGGGTTCAGCGACGAGAACGGGTCCTGGAACACCATCTGCACGGCGCTCCGATAGGCCCGGAGGCTCGCCGGCGACGCGTTCTCGACCGCTTGCCCCCGGAACAGCAGCCGCCCCTCGTCCGGCCGGTATTCGCGCATGATCAGCCGCGCCGCCGTGGTCTTGCCGGAGCCGGACTCGCCGACCAGCGCCAGCGTGCGGCCGGGGTACAGCGCGAACGACACCGAGCGCGCCGCATGCACGGTGGCGCCGCCGCGGTGGAACACCTTCGAGACATTGTCGAGCGCGAGGATGGGCGTGTCGGTCATTTCGCCCCCTGCCCGATGCGCTCGCCGGTCAGCCGCGGGATCGAGGCCCAGAGCTTTCGCGTGTAGTCGTGCTGGGGCGAGCGGTAGATCGCCTGTGCGTCGTTCACCTCCACCAGCTCGCCCTCGAGCATAATGCCGATGCGGTCGGAAACCTGCGCCATCAGCGCCAGGTCGTGGGTGATGAACAGTACCGCAAACCCCAGTTCCAGCCGCAGCTTGTGGATGCGTTCGAGGATTTCGCGCTGCACCACCACGTCGAGCGCCGTGGTCGGCTCGTCCATGATCAGCAGCTTGGGGTTGAGCGCAAGGCAGATGGCGATCACCACGCGCTGCCGCATGCCGCCAGAAAGCTGGTGCGGATAGGCCGAAAGGCGGTCCGCCGGAATGTCCACCAGCGCCAGCAATTCGGCGGCCCGGGCGCGCGCCGCCTCCCGCCCCATGCCGGTATGCGTCTTCAATACGTCGTAGAACTGACGCTCGACCGTCAGCACCGGGTTGAGCGAGTTCATGGCGCTCTGGAACACCATGGCGACTTCGCGCCAGCGCAGCTGCCTCAGCGCCTGGTCATCGAGTTCGAGCACGTCGCGGCCGTCGAGCAGGATCTGGCTGCCCGAGCGGATCAGCGCCGGCGGACGGTGCAGGCGGCTGATGGCGAAGGCGATGGTGCTCTTGCCGCAGCCGGATTCGCCGGCGAGCCCGAAGAACTCGCCGCGGCCGATGTCGAAGCTGACATTCTTCACCGCGTGGAAATCGGTCTTCGTCCCCACATAGTCGATCGAGAGGTTGCGGACGGAAAGAACGGGCGCGCTCACAGCTTGCCCTCCCCGCGCCGGATCAGCCCGGTCCAGCGCACCAGCATGTTGCCGGTCCTGAGCCGCGGGTTGGCGATCTCGTCGATGGCGAAGTTGATGAGCGCGAGCCCCAGTCCGAGGGTCGCGAGCGCGATGCACGGCGTCAGCAGGTCCCACCACGCCCCCACCGAGAGCGCCGAGGAGTTCTGCGCGTTGTAGAGCATGATGCCCCAGGAGACGGTGTTGGGGTCGCCCAGCCCCAGGAACTCCAGCGTCGCCTCGGTGATCACCGCGAAGATGACGCTGCCGATGAAGTTGATGCCCACGATGGAGACGAGGTTCGGGAAGATCTCGAACGCCATGATGCGCCAGCCCGGCTCGCCCAGCATCTCGGCGGATTTGACGAAATCGCGCTGGCGGATCGACAGCGTCTCCGAACGCGTCACCCGCACGCCCCAGGCCCAGGAGGTGAAGCCGAGGATCACCGCGATCACCAGCGGGCTCGCCTGCCCGATGAAGGCCGCCAGCACCAGCAGCAGCGGCAGGTTGGGGATGACGAGGATCATGTTGGTGAAGAAGGTGATGATCTCGTCGACCACCCCGCCCTTGTACCCCGCGATGATGCCGAGCACCGTGCCGATCACGGTGATCAGCAGCCCCGCCCCGAAGCCGACGGCGAGCGACACGCGGGCGCCGTAGAGCATGCGGGTGAACACGTCGTAGCCGAGCCTTGTGGTGCCGAGCAGGTGGTCGGCCGATGGCGGCTGGTGCGGGCGGCCGACGCGCTGAGTGGGGAGATATTCGGTCAGCAGCGGTGCGAACAGCGCCACAAGGATGACGACGGCGAGGATCGTTACGCCGATCAGCGCCTTCTTGTTGTGCAGCAGCTGGGTCAACAGCGTCATCGGTCAGGCCCGCTTCAGCCGCGGATCGAGCAGCACGTAGCTCAGGTCGACGATGAAGTTCGCCGTCAGCATGGCCCCCGTCATGATGAGCAGTTCGCCCTGGATCACCGGATAGTCGCGCGCGAGGATGGCCTGGTAGAGCGTGTTGCCCATGCCCGGGTAGTTGAACACCACCTCGGTCACCAGCGAGCCGCCCAGCACCGCGCCGAGCGAAATGGCGAGCGCCGAAACTGTGGGCAGCAGCGCGTTGCGCGCCGCGTACCAGAGCATCACCGCCTGGTCGGCCAGCCCCTTGGCGCGGCCCATGACGATGTAGTCCTCGCCGAGCAGGTTGATCATGTTGTTGCGCATGGTCACGGCGAAGCCGCCGGTCAGCACCACCACCATGGTCAGCATCGGCAGGGTGCCATGGTAGAGCACGCTCGAAATGTAGGTCCAGCTCCAGGCCGGATCGAGCATCGGGTTCGCGGCATAGCCATTGGGGAACCAGCCCAGCGTGTAGCCGAAGGCGAAGAGCGTGATCAGTGAGACGACCACCGCCGGCACCGAACTCGAAAAGATGGCCGAGAGCGACACGACGGTGTCGAACAGCGTGCCACGCCGCCAGGCCGCCATCACCCCGAGGAAGGTACCGAGCGCAAAGCTCACCAGCGTGGCGATGCCGACGAGGCCGACGGTCCAGATCAGCGCACGGCCCAGCAGCTCGGTGACCGGCAGCGGGAAGAAGCGGATGGAACGGCCGAGATCGCCGGTGAACACGCTTTTCAGGTACGCAAGATACTGCTCGCCGAGCGGCGCATCGATGAAGCCGAAGGTGAGCTTCAGCGCGTTGAGGTTTTCCATCGACAGGTCGGACCCGGCGCCGGCGAACATCTTCTGGATCGGATCGCCCGGCATCAGGCGCGGCAGGAAGAAGTTGATCGTTGCCGCCGCGATGAAGGCCGCCAGGTAGAACACCAGTCGGCGGAGCAGGAAGGCCATGAAATCTCGTGTTCCGCTGGGTGGAAGCGAGGGCGCCGAAGCGCCCCCGCCCGTGTCACGTTATTGCGCGACCGGCCGCAGGGCCAGCAGTTGGATCAGGCGGCCTGGATTGGCGTTCGACACCACCGGCGAGGTGATCTGGTTGTCCGCATTGGCCCAGCCGGTAAAGCGCTTGGTGCTGTACTGGTAGAAAGACGGGCTGTTGTAGACCGGGATCACCGGCATGGCCTCGGCGACCTTGAGCTGGATGGCGTCCATCACCGCCTTCTGCTCGGCCGGGTCCTTCAGCTGCGTGTACTTGTTCAGCATCTCGACGACCTCGGGGTCGGTCCAGCGCTGCGCCGAGGTGCGGCTCTTGCCGAAATCGGCCGGATTGAACGAGCGGATGTACGGGAAGTACGGGTTCGCCGCCGACGCGATGGCGTTGAGCGACATCTGGTACTTGGCGTCGATCAGGTCCGAGGCCCAGACCGACTCCTCGGGCGTCGACATCTTGGCGTTGAGGCCGGCGCCCTGCAGCGACTCGAGGGCGATCTGCACGGCATCGATCCAGTCGGTCCAGCCGTTGGGGATCTCGATGTCGATGGCGATCGGGGTGCCGTCGGGATTGTCGCGGAAGCCGTCGCCGTCCGCATCCTTGTAACCGGACTCGTCGAGCAGCGCCTTGGCGCCTTCAAGGTCGAACTTGCCGTACTTGCCGAACTTCTCGGCCACCTCGGGGTTGGCGAAGGCAGCGTAGAACTGGCCCAGCATGGACGGGTCTTCGTTGATCACCGGGTAGCCGTAGCCGGCGATGTCGATGATCGACTGGCGGTCGATCAGCATGGAAACCGCGCGGCGGAAGTTGACGTCGTTGAACGCCTTCTTGTTGTTCGCGTCGGGCGTCTCGAGGTTGAGCGTGAACGCCACGATGCTCGAGGGCAGGAACCAGTAGTGGTTGTGCTCGGGGTCCTTGGCGACGAAGGTATTGTCGATGTCGGGGATGAAGCTCGTGGCCCAGTCGAGAGTACCGTCGGCGAGCGCCGCCAGCACCTGCGGGTTGTCGGCGAGCTGCGGCAGCCGGATGCAGTCGACATGCAGGCTCGCGGCATCCCAGTAGTTGGGATTGCGGCACTGCTCGTAGACCTGCGGCGTGAAGCGGGTGATCTCGGTCAGGGGACCGGAACCGACCGGGTTCTCGTTGGCGAAGGTCACCGGATCGGCGACATCCTTCCAGATGTGCTCGGGCACGATCGGCATGGCGACGATGGTGGTCGCGACCAGCGAGTTCGGCTGCTTGAGGTTGAAGCGCACGGTGCGCTCGTCGACCTTTTCCACCGACTCCATCAGCGCCGACACCGAGTTGAAGTCGAGCGCCGGGAACTTCTTCAGGTAGTCGTAGGTGAAGACCACGTCATCCACCGTCAGCGGCTCGCCGTCCGACCATTTCAACCCGTCGCGCAGGGTGAAGCTGATCGACTTCAGGTCGTCCGCCAGCTCGTGGCTCTCGGCCAGCCGGTACTCCCACTTGGCGCCGGCGAGGCGGTTGAAGATCGCCAGCGGCTCGTAGATGAAGTCCTTGGTGGTGGCGCGCGCCGACGTCTGGTTGAACGGGTTGAAGTTGCGCACGAAGGTGGTCGTCTGCTCGGAGCTGACGGTCAGCACCGTCTGGGCAGTTGCAGGCGCCGTCATCGCCAGGGCCAGCGCGGCCGTTGCGATCAGTCTGCTCTTCAACACTTCAAGTCTCCTCTCTTGAATCCGGCAGCCTCAGGCGAGGCCGTTTTCCTCGAAAATCCGCTCGACCTCGGCATAAAGCGCGCTCGCGTCGACACTGAGGCTACCGCGTTTGCGCGTCCCGCGCGCGATTCGTTCAATGGCTTGCGCCGTCAGCGGCCGGGCGGCCCGCGCGGCGTCCTGGCTCGCCTCGAGCCCGCCCTTGGTCATCAGCGCGATGTCGCAGCCCGCAGCGAGCGAGGCGGCGACGCGCTCGCCCGGCGTGCCCTTGAGCGCCTCCATGCTGAGGCAGTCGGTGATGAGCACGCCATCGTAGCCGATGTCGCGGCGGACGAGATCGACCACCACCGGCGAAACCGAGGCCGGGCGGTCCGGATCGATCTGCGTGAAGATGAGATGCGCCACCATGGCCCAGGGCGCCTCCCTCAGCGCGACGAAGGGCCGGAAGTCGGTGGCGCGGAGGTCGTCGAGTTCGGCATCCACCACCGGGCAGTCGAAATGCGGGTCCACCGTGACGCGGCCATAGCCGGGGATGTGCTTGACGATCGGCAGCGTGCCCACCTCGAGCATGCCGTCGATCACTTCCTGCGCCATCGTCACCACCAGCTCCGGATCGTCGCCGAAGGCGCGCTCGCCGATCACGTCATGGGTGCCCTGGCGCGCGAGGTCCACCACGGGGGTGGCGCCGCTGTCGATGGTGAGGTCGGCCATCACCGCGCCCATCGCCTGGCTCGAGAGCCGCAGCGCCCGCCGGCCGAGCGCAAGGTCCTGGCGCGCCAGCCGGCCGAAGCTGCCGAGGCTGCGGAAACTCGGGAAGTTGCCGTTGTTGAGCCGCTGGACCCGGCCGCCTTCCTGGTCGATGAAGATCGGCGCGTCGGGCCGACCCAGCGTCTCGCGGATCCGGGCGCAGAGGCGGCGCAACTGCTCGGGCGTGTCGATGTTGCGGCTGAACAGGAAGAGCCCATAGGGATTCGCCTCCCTGAGGAAGGCGGCCTCGTCGGCCGACAGTTCGAGTCCGTCTACGCCGACGAACAGGGCGAGGGGCGTGCCGGACATAGATGCTCTCTCACCCCGGGGCTGGTCTGATTCCTACTGATACCCATGCGCGGCGCCGGCGCAAGCAACCCGGCGCCGGATAGCCCTCGCGGGGCGCCGATCCGACGCCGTTCCGCCGACCCACCGTTCCGCAAAACACCCTTCCTCCCCGATCGCACCCTGTTAGACGACTATTTCGGTAGAGTTAGTTGAGTGACCCCGCCGCTCCGCTACTCTCTTGGGCAAGCGTCCAGCGAGGGCTGGACGGTGCAATCAAGGAGGCAGCGTTGGTACGCTCCATTCTGTCACTCACCCGCCGTTCGGCGCTGAAGGGTCTGGCCGGGGCGCTGCTGGCCGGCATGGCCGTCTCGCTCGTGCTGGCGCAGGACGCGCCGGTCACCGGCGGCACGCTGATCTATCTCGAGCAGCAGGCGCACACGAACCTCTATCCGCCGGCCGGCGGCTTCTATCCGAACGGCGGCGTGCTCAACCAGATCACCGACAAGCTCACCTACCAAAACCCCGAAACGCTCGAGATCGAGCCGTGGCTGGCCGAGAGCTGGGAAGTGAACGAGACGGCGACCGAGTACACGTTCAAGCTCCGCCCCGGCGTCACCTTCTCGGACGGCACGCCGGTCGATGCGAAAA